>JAJFLN010000557.1 GCA_021772705.1 Candidatus Cloacimonadota bacterium
CGTGACCGAGGGGCTCGACCAGGAGCGGTCGGAAGCACGGGCCGAGGGGAAGCGACTCGGTCGCGCCCTCGAAGTCCTGGAGACTGCACGGCGGCAACAGCTCGCCGACGCCAAGCGCGAGGGCCAGCTCGAGCTGCTTCGGATTCTGCTCGACGCCCGGGACCGTCTGCAGCGCGGGCTCGACGCGGCCCGGCGATTCTCGGGACCCACCAGCAAACCGGGCCACCGGTCCGGGAAGATCTCTCTGAGACAGCTGATCTTCTCCGGGGCGAACCCGTTGAAGGAGGCCCTGGACGGGCTGTCGGCGCTTCGCGAAGGCTACCGCCTGTCGCAGGCCCGGATCGACGAGTCCCTGGAGCGACTCGAAGTTCAGGAAGTGCCAGCCGAAGGACTGCCCTTCGACCCACACCACATGACCGCCGCGGAGGTCCGCGACGTGGACGACGAGGCCCTCGACGGCCTCGTCCTGGAAGTTTATCGGTCGGGCTATCTCTGGCAGCAGGAGGTCCTGCAGCCGGCAGAAGTCGTCGTGGGCCGCCTCCGGACGGAGACCTGCGAAGATTCCGAGGAACACTATGGACCCGCGCAAGAATAGCTACGCAGTTTCGCATCCCATCTTCAGGCCATCTTCGACCGCCCTCAATCGCGGAATCCTCGGCGTAGCCCACTACGCCTCCGGTCCCGCTCGCTCGAACCAGCCAAATCTGACCCAAATCTGGGCGCGACTACTGCGCATTTGTTCCTGCGCGGCCCCTACTCGAGAGGAGAAATGACGTGATTAACTCAAACGACCCCGCCGCCGGCGTCCTCGTCGGCATCGACCTGGGAACCACGAACTCGGAGATCGCCGCCTTCGTCGACGGCCAGATCCGCGTACTGACTCGGGGCAACCGGACGATGCTGCCCTCCTGCGTCGGCCTGTCGCCCTCCGGCGAGCTGCTCATCGGCGAGCCTGCCCGGAACCAGCGGCTCCTGCATCCTGACCGGACTCTTTCCAGCGTGAAGCGGAAGATGGGCTCCGACGAGATCCTGGCGCTCGGGGACCGGGAGCTGACTCCGCCGGAGGTCTCGGCCCTGATCCTCAAGGAGCTGGTTCGATGGGCCGAGGAGCGGCTAGGAGAGTCCGTGACGCGGGCCGTCATCACCGTGCCGGCCTACTTCTCCGACGCCCAGCGGAACGCCACCCGCGAGGCCGGGCGTCTGGCCGGGCTGGAGGTCGTCAGGATACTCAACGAGCCGACGGCGGCCAGCCTCGCCTATGGTGAGGGGGGTGACAGCTCGCAGCGAACCGTCCTGGTCTACGATCTCGGCGGCGGGACCTTCGACGTCTCCATCGTCTCCATCGAGGGCGACGTGACGGAGGTCTTGGCGAGCCACGGCAACAACCTGCTCGGTGGCGACGACTTCGATCGCCTTCTCCAGGAACGGCTGGTAGAGGAGTTCCGGAAGCAGCACGGCGTCGACCTGACCGAGGACAATCCGCGGGCCATGGCGCGACTTGCCCATGCCGCCGAGGAGGCCAAGAAGACCCTCAGCGCCGAGCCTTTCGCCCGTATCCGGGAAGAGAGCCTGATCGTCGTGGACGGAAAGCCGCTGCACCTGGAGACGGAGGTCTCCCGGGACGACTACGAGCGGCTCATCCGTCCTCTCATCGACTCCACGCTGGAGTCGGTGAACCGTGCCCTGGAAGGCGCCGGGAAGGCGACCGCCGATATCGACGAGGTGCTTCTCGTCGGGGGCTCCACCCGAACGCCACTGGTCGCGCGGGTCATGGAGGACCATTGCGGGCGAGAGCCTCGCCAGGAAGTTCACCCCGACCTCTGCGTCGCCCTCGGCGCCGGGGTCCTCGCCTCCCGGCTCGCGGGCCACGAGGTCGAGCGGGTTCTGGTCGACGTCTCGCCCTACTCCTTCGGCCCATCACACCTCGGCTCCCGGGGCGGGCTGCCCTACACCTACTGCTACACCCCAATCATCAAGAAGAATACGCCGCTGCCGATCACCCGGACCGAACGGTTCTCTACTGCCCATCCGGGACAGACCGCAGTGGACGTCAACATCTACCAGGGAGACGACGAGGACGCTCTGAAGAACATCCTCATCGGCGACTTCACCATCGAAGGGATGACGCCGAGATCCGACGTCAATGAGGTGCTCTGCCGGATGTCTCTCGACCTGGACGGTATCCTGCGGGTCACGGCCACGGAACGCGCCACGGGCCTCTCAAAGCAGGTCTCGATCCAAGGAGCAACTCGGCAGCTCACGGAGGAAGAGATTCTCACCTCCCGGAAGCGGGTCGAGGAGCTCTTCCTCCGGAATGTCTCGGACCCCGAGATCGACGAGGCCGGCGAAGACGAGACGCCGGACGAATCTCCCGTCATCGAGGTGCGTCCCAACCAAAACCCGGAGCTGGAGACCGCCAGGACCGTGCTCGAACAGTCCAGGACACTCCTGCCGTCGGTCCATGAAGAGGACCGGGAAGAGATGATCGACCTGAACGAGAAGATCGAGGAGGCCATGAGCGCGGGCGATCTGGAGGTCTTGTCCCGCGAGACGGCAGCCCTGAAGGAGCTGCTATTCTTCGTCCAGGGCCGGTGATGTCGCCGTCGTTACAGCTTCGCTGCCCGGTCTGCAAGGCCCGGTTCCGATCCGAGGTCATCTGTTCCCGCTGCGGCGCCAGCCTCGGGCGCCTGATGGAGCTGGCCCTCGCTTCCTTCCATTTGCGGGAGCGGGCCCGGGCGTCCTTCGACGCAGGCGACCCGGGCGCTGCCGCGGAGTTCGCCAGCCGTGCCCAGGGGCTTCACCGGACCGAGGCCGGCGACCGTCTGGAGCGGCTGGCGCGGTTGCTGAAGCCGGTCCAGCGTCCCAGAGCGCGCTCGAACGGAGCCGGGTCTCTAACTCCTGGTGGAGCAGCTTTTGGGTTTTGGTGATGAACGAAACGGTACCAGGGCGGCCAGTGGATCTCACGGAACGTAGAACGGCATGAAGTAGGCCGAACTCGGCTGCAGGCTCTTCACGAGCGGCGTGCCGGGTCGACGAGAGCCAGGCCATGAGGCCGCCGGCCTCGAATGCGTTGCGAGTCTGCCGGGCCAGATCCACGGCCGGCACGGACACCCGAGGACGGCGCCGGAACCGTGCACGTAGACCAGCGTCGAGGCCGCGCAGACGGCCAGAATCCAGCCGGCGGGTTGCCAGTACGGACCTCCCCCCTCGTCGGCCCGCGACTCTCCCGGGCCAACCTGCTCTGTCAAACTCCCGGTCAAGATGCGGGTGCATGTCCCGTAGGGGGTCCCCTCCT
>JAJFLN010000558.1 GCA_021772705.1 Candidatus Cloacimonadota bacterium
GGTCGAGCTGATCGAGACGGACATCGCCGATCATTTCCTTGATGTAAGAAGCATGCAGACGATAGGGCTTGATCGTAGACTTCTCGACAGGCTCCCGTCCTTTCCTGCCAATATGTTCACAAACCTCCAACCATTTGTCGGCAGCCACGCTGACCAAAACTGTATCGGTCCCGTGAAGATATTCGTTCTTGGGAACATTTTCTTGAAAATGAACCGCATCTTTCCGCCGCGCAAAATTCTTGCAGCGACGTTTGCCGGTGAGCGGCTCTTTGTAATGAACCTTGTATATAGGTCCCCTTTTTCCTTCAATTTTCTGAATAAATGCCATGTATTACTTTATTTCATTATTTAACCAACTCTTCAATGATCGCATTTGATTATGTTGATATTGGTAGCGGATAAATCCCTCATCTAATAAAAGCTTTCCATTGCTCGGGTCTTTGAACCAGGGCCATTTTCTTTTGCCCGCGCGATCAGGCTCTGATGTCCAGTCAATCTGGCGTTTGGTCCAATCAATATTCATTGCCCGGAGCAATTCGAGCGCGCCGTTCTTGTCCACATATTTACCGGTCAAATAGCTCTTCACAGCCATATCTACAGCTCGTAATCCCGGCATGCCGGGACATAATGGTTTGTATCGAACCGCCTGACCCGCTCGCCTGTTTGTTTGCGAAGCAGGACTGGGTCGCCCCATTCATTGGTGACCGGTAAAATCAATTTTGCGCCGGTGAGGTAAAATTCACCACAGCCATCCATCAGTGTGTTGATGTCTTCGACGAGCGCTTGCGCTTGCTGCCTGGGATGAACAGTGCCGAGCTTGTCGTAGGAAATCGTGACATGATGGATCGGCGGACGATCCCTTTTCTTTGGTTTTTCTTTATCCATCGTGCGAAACACTCTAAATCTAAATACAATTTCTAATTACTACTACAATTCCATTATACAACTTTTGCGATTGTCCGTCAAAAACCGGAATCTCTGTATCCCTTACTGACAGCCACTTTTCGATGATATTCCCGCCCGATCGGGCCAATGACCAGTCCGTGACCACGATCGATCGGCCCGCCGCCGCTACATTGAGTCCAAGACAACACGGACTCTGCGTAAGCAATGCAACAGGCGAATTCAAAAGCGGCAAATACAAAGCGGACGGCGGCGCAAGCTGTCGATCCGCGCTTTGCTGCGTTTGCACGTCTGTTAGGGCGTCACGCCGCCCGGCAGGAACTTGAGAACACGCCAAGCCATGAGGAGTTGCCTGAAGGGACATTGAACAGGAGTCAGCCCGAGGTATATCCTGCGAACGCCCCTCTTCCTGCGCAGAAGCGCCGGAGGACAGGTCCCGAGGATTCATCATGACCAAGGCCGCCATATACGCCCGCTACAGCTCAAGCATGCAGCGCGAAGCCTCGATTGAAGATCAGGTTAGGCTCTGTGAAGAACGTGCCACCCGTGAAGGCTGGCAAATCACACAAACCTATTGCGATCGCGCCGCATCCGGTGCGAGCTTGATCCGCCCAGGCATCCAAGCACTGATGCAAGACGCGCAAAGCGGCAAATTCGATCTCGTCCTGTCAGAATCACTCGACCGCATCTCACGCGACCAGGAAGACATCGCCGGGGTCTATAAGCGCCTGCGCTTTGCCGGCGTGAAGATCGTCACGCTCTCGGAAGGTGATATCAACGAGCTGCATATCGGCCTCAAAGGCACGATGGGGGCGCTGTACCTGAAAGACCTTGCCGACAAGACCCGGCGCGGCCTGCGCGGACGGGTCGAGGCTGGCAAGTCCGGCGGCGGCAATTCTTACGGCTATGATGTGGTGAAAGAATTCTCTGAATCGGATGAAGCCGAGCGCGGCGGGCGCGCCATCAACGCGCAGCAAGCCGCGATCGTGCGGCAGATATTTAATGAGTACGCCGCCGGTAAATCGCCACGGGCGATTGCAATGGCGCTCAATAAACAAAACATCCCTGGTCCCTCAGAAAAAGGCTGGGGGCCGTCCACCATCAACGGCAACTGGCAACGCGGCACCGGCATTCTCAATAACGAGCTGTATATCGGCAGACTGGTGTGGAACCGGCTTACCTATATCAAGAACCCCGATACAGGTAAGCGCGTCTCGCGCCTAAACCCTGAGTCGGAATGGATCGTCAAAGAGGTTCCCGCGCTGCGCGTCATCGACGACGCGCTCTGGAACACGGTCAAAGCACGCCAGAAGAGCTTGCGCAAGCTGCGGGCTTTCCATGACAAGCAGCGCCCGCGCAAGTTGCTCTCCTACCTGCTCAAATGCGGCTCTTGCGGCGGCGGGCTAAGCAAGGTCTCCCAAGCCCACTACGGCTGTTCGACGGCACGCAACAAAGGCACCTGCGATAATCGCCTGACCGTCCGGCAGGACGCGCTGGAAGGAATGGTGATCGCCGCGCTGCAATCGCGCCTGATGGACCCGGCGCTGCTGGAAGAATTCTGCGATGAGTACACCCGCTATCTGAATGAGCTGCGTATGGAGAAAAATGCCGGCTTGCATGCGGCCAGAGCCGAACTGGAAAAGCTTGCCCGCGAAAAAACAAAGTTGATCCAAGCGATCAAGGACGGCGTTCCCGGCGGGGAAGTAAAGGACGATTTTATCAGGGTTGCCGCCCGGCGCGAAGAGCTGGAAGCGCTGCTTGACGGCACCGCCGAAGAGCCTGTCCTGCTCCATCCTAATATGGCCGGCTACTACCGGCAGCAGGTTACGGCGCTGGCGCAAGCCCTGAACGCCGATGAAAACCGCGCAGAAGCGGCGGACCTGATTCGCTCGCTCGTGGACCGGATTACCCTGACACCGAACGCCCAAAACAAGCTTGATATCGACCTTTACGGCGATCTCGCAGGCATCCTGACCATGGCCGCAAACGCAAACGGGCCGCTCGAAGCGAGCGACCCGTCTGTTCAGCAGGTTAAGATGGTTGCGGGGGTAGGATTTGAACCTACGACCTTCAGGTTATGAGCCTGACGAGCTACCGGGCTGCTCCACCCCGCG
>JAJFLN010000559.1 GCA_021772705.1 Candidatus Cloacimonadota bacterium
CGCCCATTGGGGGGGTTGGGGTCGTGGGCCCCCCCAACGGGGTGTGGGGCTGAGCCCCACTACAACAAAATCCATTTTATCTCACTGGCATTGCTGTTAAATGAACCCGGTAACTCAGACCAGCCCGCTCGAGTTCGGCCTGGAGTGCAAGTTCCACGAACTGCCACCGCACCCCATACCGGCGCAAGGAAGTTTTATGAACGGTCGTCGCATCCCTTATAATGACTATGATGACTCTTGAGAGCCGTGCTGATGCACTA
This sequence comes from Candidatus Cloacimonadota bacterium, assembly GCA_021772705.1. GTDB lineage: Bacteria > Muiribacteriota > UBA6191 > JACPRK01 > JACPRK01 > OFTM100. Next base: position 261 of record JAJFLN010000559.1, read on the forward strand.
CAGATTGCTGACAGTCCCCTGGTCCCATGATGACTGCCGTTCAGGACAGGCCTGACGTGGACCTGCAGGCCGGAGTCGCGTTCGTGGCTCCTCCGGGCCCTGGAAGGGTCGTTCAGTACTGGGCGTCCTGCAGCCAGATGGAGCTGTTCAGCTTGATGGGTCAGCTCTGGTTCAGCGGCTTCTGTGTGGTTGCCCTGGCCCTGGGCTGGTGGAAACTGCCAGTTTTCCTGGGCATTTCCGTATCTCTGGTGCTCCTGTCGCACCTGAACTCCAGTCTGGGCCTGTTTCTGCTCGGTTGGAAGTTGACGGAAGCCCCATCGCCCTCAATTTCCGCGACCGAGGCACTGCAACGGGCCATTTCCCGTCGATTGTTCGCTCTCAGGTTCTCCAGGGGCCTGCTGAAGCTGGCTGCACTGGCGTTTCTACCGTCCCTGGTCCAGATCGCCATGACCGGCGTGACCTGGCAGATCGTCACGGTCTGCTGCACGATCCTGTTTCCCTGGTTCAGCCTGACTCCCCGCTGGAGATTGGAGGAGCCGCTCCTCCAGCACGCCATGGGTGAGTGAGCCGACGCCTCGGAACCTCGGTCGTCCCATTCCCGAGAAGCCCCTCCAGGGGCCGATTTGTTGACCCGGCTCGCCGAAAGTGCCCGATTGGTTCCCCTGTCTTCCGCCTGTCAAGTAGAGGCAATTCCGGGGTTTTCCACTGGCCTCGTCAGGAAATCAGGACCTCCGAAGGCACCGGGCACGAAACTTGCCCGGTATCACTACCGATAGTATCTATCAGAGCGGGCTATCGACGACGGCCCGCTTTTCGTCCTTTCTGTCATGCACCGATTCGTTCATGGAGTGACCGTCTTCGTAGGCTGGCTCGCGTTCTGCGCAGCCGCCGGTGCTCAGATCCCCATTTATGAAGGGCAGATCAAGCAGCTCCTGACCCGGGCCAACACGGGCAACAGTACCCTGAACTGCATGGCCTGCCATGGGGGCCCCCAAGGTACGTCAGGCAACTACGATCTGAGAACGTTCTCGTCGGCGTTCAAGGGCGGCACGGACTCGACCCCAAACATCATTCCCGGTCAGGATGACGCGAGCACACTGGTCACCCAGATGGTGACGGACAACAAGGCCGGTTCGTCCCTCCATCCTCAGTCCGGTCCCCTGGCGAGCCAGGCCGTGAAGATCCAGTTCGACCTGATCGATCAGCTGAGACAGTGGATCGTCTTCTCCAACGTCCGGCAGTTCCCACAAACAATCTACACGGACCGGACGCCGACCACGACGGCGCCGCCGGCCATCGGGGCCCTCCTGGGGCCGACGGAGAAGGACTGCGGCCAGTGCCACAGCCCCGCCGGTGGAACCCAGGGGAACTACGACACGACGACTTACAAGAACCTCTTCGGAAACGGTCTGGACTCGATCCCGAACATCCTGCCCGGCATCCGGGAAAGCCGTCTCGTGGCCCGTCTGCAGCAGGACATCGACGCCAATCCCTCCGACCCTAGGCACAATGGACTGGCCATAGAACTGGAGCTGGTGGACCGGCTCAGGGACTGGATCGCCAACGACCGGGCCCGGTTCTTCAAGGCCCAGAGCTTCAAGTCCGACGTGAGTATCCTCTTCAGCAATCCGCCGGGAGGAACGGGCTGCAACCAGAGCTGTCACATCAACGGGCCCGCGGCGGCGGCGGCAGGCTACGACCTGATCCTCTACGCCAACGTCTTCGGCAACGGCACGGACACGACCCCCAACGTCATCGTCGGCGACAGCAACAGCAAGCTGATCACCCAGCTCAGGGCCGATCTGGCAGCCAATCGCAAGCATCCCAACGATCTGACAGCCGGCGCCGTCACCCTGACGGAGGACTACATCAATCGCATCGAGAGCTGGGTGGTCAATGATTCGGCCCGGGATGATTTCAACGCGATTCCCACTTCAAATGCGGGAAGCAATGTGACGAACGGCCGGACGGGCATCGGAACCAACCTCTCGGGCTCCGGGAGCGACGCCGACAGCCGGGACATCCTCACCTACAGCTGGATACTGGACCGGCGGCCGACGGCGTCGACCCTGAATTTCCTGAACCCGGCCAATCCGGGCTTCGGATTCACTCCCGACGTCAACGGCACCTACCGGTTCAGCCTGGCCGTGAGCGACAGCACGACGGCCACCACCGATGGCGTCCAGGTCACGGTGGCAGCGAACCAGGGACCCATCGCCAACGCAGGACCGGATCAGGTCTCGGCTCCCGGGAACATCGTCACCCTCGATGCCCGGTCCTCCTCGGACCCCGATGGAGATGCCCTGACTTACAGCTGGAACTTCGAGTCCGTGCCCGTGGGCTCCAACGTCAACAACTCGACGCTCCTGAATCCGAAGACTGCCAATCCGTTCTTCACCGCTGACGTGGCCGGGCTCTACATCGCCACCCTGACGGTGAGCGACTCCCAGCTGACGGCCTCGGACACGGTGGAGGTCAGGGCCCTGGGCACCAACAGGGCTCCCATCGCCAATGCAGGACCGCCGAAGCGCGCCAGGAGACAGCAGGCCATCCTGCTCGACGGCCGAGCCTCACGAGACCCTGACGGCGACGCCATCACTTACGCCTGGACCTTCACCACCGTTCCCGCCGGCAGCACGGTCTCCAACACGTCTCTTCAGCCGAACGCGACTTCCGTGACCC
>JAJFLN010000560.1 GCA_021772705.1 Candidatus Cloacimonadota bacterium
TCATCCGGGTCCAGGGGCCACTGGCCTCTGGCGGGAGTTCGAGGGCAGAGTTCTCGTTTTCAAACATTCCTTCCACTAGTTCATGGGCATTGGTGCTAGAGGGGTCTGACTTTCCCGTCTCGAGGCGCCTCACCCGGTCACATGCAGGGACGGAATCACCGATGAGTCATCAGGACTGATCAACGATTTCAACCCTGTGACTGACACGCTCGAGGCACTACGAGCCCTCCGCCAATCCGGTGGGAGGTGGCTCGTCACCCTGGCCGCCCTGGCGACGGTCGTTTCGCCCTGTCTGGCGAGGGGGCCCTATCTGATTCCAGGACTGGCTGCCGAGACTATCCAGTCCCAGGCCCAGGTCGATGCCATCATCGCCCAGGAGCGGTCACGACTGAGCCAGACGGAGGAGTCCGGAGGAGCGACCCTGGAGGAGATTCTCCGGCAGCTGGAAGAGACGGAGCGGAGCGCTCCCGGTGGCTACGAACTGAGAGACCCCTCCGGGCTCCTTCCTGATGCAGGCTCCCCGACCATCGATCAGCAGGTCCGGCTCGGCTACAACCGTTCGACGCTGGACTCCGTCAGCTTCTCCATCCCCACCACGGTGGAGTCCTTCACCCAGTGGAGCCTGGACTACAGGAACCCGACGGACGGCTCCTTCGAGATCGATGTGAACAACTTGCTGCACGCCGGGACGCTCAAGACGGAGGACTTCCTGGACGTGGCCCTGGTCTACACACCCGAAGAGCGGGTCCGGGCCCGGTTCCGCCAGCACTTCGAGCTTCAGAAGAACGCCCAGGAGAGGATCACCAATGACTATGATCTGACCTCCTCCGAGCTGACCCTGGACTACAACTTCCCCGTCCGGCTCCGGGCCCTGGCCAGAGGGTTCATCGAGGACAAGAGCTTCGACAGTGAAGGGGCATTCAACTTCAACAGTCGAACCAAGCAGACCGAGTTCTACCTGGAGCGGCCCTACATGAACGGCACCTTCACGGCGAATCTCATCAACGAGGCCCAGTTCTTCGACTCCGACCCTCTCTCGAACTTCAAGCGCCAGACCCTGACGCTGACGTCCCGAGGCCGCCTCACGAGCCGGGTGAACGGAGAGATCCGCTTCGTCCGGGAGCGTCAGGACCGGGCCGTACCCGCCGAGGCCCTGGACTACGACGATGACTCCTGGATCTTCCTGGTGGACTACAGGTTCACGGATCAGGTCGTATTCCGGATGGAAAGGGACCTGGAGAACCGGGTCTACAGTGTCCCGGACGACATCAACTTCAACTTTCGCCGCAACACGTGGCGCCCCTCCATCACCTACCTGCCCAGTGCCTACTTGACACTGATTCTGGATACGGCTCTGGAGACGAGGCGAAACTTCGAGTCCGACTCCACAGACCTGATCCTGGAGAAGGATGAGGACTTCGACGTCTCCACCCTGTCTCTCACCACCACCTACGTACGGGACCGCATCTTCGCCACCATCACCCTTCTCCGGTCATCCTTCGATCACCTGCTGCCTGACAACCCCCTGCTGGCGGACCTGGTGTCGAGCCAGATCAGCGGCACAGTGACCTACAACGTGAGCTCGTCCAAGGCGCTGAGCGTCAGCTACAGCCGCGTCAATGACGAGTACGTGGCCGTGGCAGCGGCGAACAACAGCCTGACGACGATCCTGACGGCGGATATGACGTACCGGTTCTAGCGTCAATACCCCTGAGATAAGACGGATTTTGTTGTAGTGGGGCTCTGCCCCACACCCCGTTGGGGGAGCCAGCTCCCCCAAACCCCCAATGGGACTGGTGCGACTGAGAGTGCTGATAAACACTTGAATGACATACGAAAGCTTCACCTGTTCATCCGGGTCCAGGGGCCAATGGCCCCTGGCGGGAGTTCGAGGGCAGAGCCCTCGTTTTCAAACATTCCTTCCACTAATTCATGGGTATTGGTTCTAGCGTGAGGCCTGGGACTTCGGGCCTCGGGCCTCGGACTTCGGGCCTCGGGCTTCGGACCTCGGACTTCGGGCCTCGGGCTTCGGACCTCGGGCTTCGGGCTTCGGACCTCGGGCTTCGGGCTTCGGGCTTCGGGCTTCGGGTGACGGGCAAAACGGCAGCCGGGGGGCAATAGCCCACTCTTTCTCTGCCGCCGGATGGCCTGTAGTTCAGATCTCCGCAGCCGCCTCTTGCCCGGCTTCGGTCTTCGGCAAGAACGAGATCGCAACTCTTCGTCTCCCGGTCTTATCCGAGGCCCGAGGTCCGAGGCCCAAAGCCCCAAGCCCCAAGCCCGAGGTCCCCCTACAGGCTTGCGTGCAACGCGATCCCGTACTGCCCTACGCCATCGGCGCCCAGCTCCCGGGCGAAGACATCGATGGTGGCGAAGTCGAAGGCGCCTCTGAGGCCGAGGTTGGCCAGGGTCTGGTCGCCTCCACGGAGTTTGCCGAATCGCCCGTAGATCGAGTTCTCGTAGCGCTCGTGGGCCACTTCGATCAGGGCTCTCAGCTCCGCCGTCACTCGATGATCGAATCCGAATCCCACCTTCAACATGGAGTTGTCGGGAGTACCGGCCGGGACGTCGAAGGGGCTGAAGAGGACCGATGCGTGCCAGGTGCTGTCGGAGGAACCGTAGTCATCGGAGATGACCAGGTAGGCACGTCGCAGACGCTCGTAATCCTCGGGAAGGAGGAACTCCCGATCCGCGTCCTTGACGATGGCCGCATCTACCCCGATGGCGGTCTTGAAGATCGACTCCTGGAAGGGCAGCCTGTAACGGATTCCGACGGAGGCGGATCCCTGGTCAGCTGACAGAGTGCTGAAGGCCGTGCCGGTCGCGGCGGGAGTGATGTCGATGTCGGCGAAGAAGGGACGGATGGATGCCTCGATGCGCCGGGTCAGACCCACCCGAAAGTCGAACTCCTGCACCCGCTGTGACGCCTTGAGCACGTTGGAGAAGTACCCCGCGTCGATCTCACGGAAGGACGTCAGAGCGTGAACTATCACCTGGTCTCTGGGAGTGATCCTGGCCGTGGGCAGATCGATCAGGTCAGCCATGACCCGCATCGCAGGCGGCGGAGAGACGACGGGGGTCGGCTCGACGGGTACAGTCAGGGTCTCCCAGGGGCGTTTGATCGGCGCTCCGGCGGGAGCAGCAAGCTCGTCCAGGGCGGCCCGTTCGGCGGCCAGGGAGCGGCTCTCGGCCTGGCCCGCAGCGGCGACCAGGTTCTTCCCGGCCGGCTGGAGGGGGGATCGCCTCCGGCTGGCTGGAGCCACCCTTGCCGGCAGCGGGGCACCGGGCAACGCGGAGCGCCCTCCGATACCCGGCCGCTGCAGACGTCGGACGGGTGGTTTGAAGGGCCCGGCTGGAGATGCGACAGGTGGTCTCACAGCCGGTGCCGGCGGCGGCATGGGGATCGCCAGGGTGGGGTCGACCCAGTTGAAGTAGATGACCTTTCTGGAATCGATCGCAGCCTCCGCCGCCACCTTCTTCAGGTTCCGGCGCAGAACCGGGTCTCCGGGCAAGTAGCCCAGATCTCTGGCCACGACCTGTTCCGCCGGTGACGTTTCACCGGCTCGCAGACTGTCGGCGACCCGCTGGTCGAATCTCTGAACCAGGGGCTGGGGCAGACCAGAAACGAACAGAATCAAGGTCATCGCGGCGTTTCCGGTCAGGGCCGCCGGGACCTGGGGGCGAGACACGGCACCGGCAACGGTCCGGGGCGCCATGGGGGGGATGACTCCCGCCGGGGCCATCACCGGGGAAGGACGGCTGATGGCGATCAGGCCTCTCCTGAGGTCGATGGCACGCCGGCTCTCGGTGCTGTCACCATTGCGGATCGTGAACGTCGAGTCGTTGCTCAACAACAGCCCGGGGGCTTGAAGAGTCACATTGGACAGAGTCAGCTCGTACAGGGTGGAGAGGATCTTCAACGACGCATCGGGAGAGACGCCAGAAGTTTCCACCTCCACGTTGGCCTGAATCCGGTTCCCCAGCTGCACCAGCCGGAGACGAGCCGCCGGGAAGGTCTCGGCCAGGTCGCCACGGAGGGTCCGCCTCACCCGCTCCACAGGACTGGAGTCCTGACTACCGGGGAGCGGCCTGCCGCCGGGCCGGGTCTGGGCCGGCACGGAAGCAGCCCCCAGAAGGGCCAGAGAGAGAATGATGCACGTGTATCGACGCATGGGATAACGAACCCACAGATGGGTTCTCTTTCTCTATCGGCGCCCCCGGTTCAGCGCTGGAGCTTCCATGATGGCCCCCCGCCGCACTGAGGGCCGCGCCGGAACAAATTCGCAGAAGTCGCGCCCAGATTTGGGTCCGATTCGGCTGCTTCGAGTGAGCGGGACCGGAGGCGTAGTGGGCTACGTCGAGGATTCCGCGATTGAGGAGCGGCCGAAGATGGCCTGAAGAGATGAAACCCGATTCCTCGGGCTCACTCGGGCAGAGGCTCGTCCCCTTCCTCCGTCAACTTGAGGAAGATCTCCTCCAGATCGCTGAAGGGACTCTCGGCCATGGAACGAAGTTCACCCACGCTTCCGAGAGCCAGGAGGCGACCGGTCTGGATGATGCCGACCCGATCGCACAACGCCTCTGCCACGGCCAGTGTGTGGGTGCTCAGAAACACCGTCACTCCCTTCTCGCAGAGCTTGCGGAACAGGTTCTTCAGCTTACGGGCGCTCTTCGGGTCCAGTCCCACCATGGGTTCATCGACGACGAAGATCTCCGGCCGGTGAAGCAGGACCGAGCTGATGACGAGTTTCTGCTTCATCCCGTGGGAGTACCCCTCCACCAGCTCGTCGGCCACGTCGACCAGATCGAACAACTCCAGAAACTCCTGGCCCTGAGCGTCACAGCTCTTCTTGTCCAGACCGTAGAGGCCGCCCATGAAGTGCATGAACTCGATGCCTGTGAGCTTCTCGTAAAGGAATGGGCGGTCCGCCACATATCCCGTTATCCGCTTCACCTCTCTCGATTCATTATGGATGTCGAAGCCCTTCATCAGGACCTGCCCCGATGTGGGCTCCAGCAAGCCGTTGAGGATCTTGATGGTCGTGGTCTTGCCTGCGCCGTTGGGCCCGAGGAAGCCGAAGAGTTCTCCTTGACGCACCTCGAGATCCAGGTCCACCACAGCCCGGGTCTTCCCGAACACCTTGTTGAGCCCTCGGATGGAGATCATGGGATCTCCCGGGCTCCAGCCCTTACCTGCTGCCACGGTTTTCCTCCAGGAGCCGAAGGATCTCGGCACTCAGTCGCATCGGATAGAGCCAGAGAAACAGGCTCATGCCGAGTGACCCCGCCATGCAGACCAGGGCCAGGAAATCGGAGCGCCAGGGCAAGTGTCGGGGATCGAAATAGCTGAAGTAGTTCGGAAAGGTGTTGGCGGCATAGACGTACAGGGGATAGGCCTGCAATCCGAGGAGCAAGGTGACGAAGGCAAGACAGGCCACCATGAAGACCATTCCGCCGAAGCCCGATGGAATCTGGGCGAAGTTCTCTGCCTTGAAGTTCCGGTAGTAGGAGCCAAAGACGATGGCCAGGGAGGACACGGCGAGCGTCACCAGCACGCCATCCAGGACGGAGAGTGCAAAGATCTCCGGCCGGACTCCCAGCAGCAGGTTCGAAACGATGACCAGGAACAGGGCGATGAACAGCAAGGGGAAGAAGTTCATCCAGTACTTGATCCACAGGTAGTGAGAGAGCCGGATCGGCGAGGAGTGGATCCTGTAGAAGACGGTTCCCTCCATGCTGACGGCGGGGTAGCCGAACCGGAGCGCGCAGGCCACGACGATGAAGGAGACGAACCCGATATTCAGGAAGCTGAGGAAATCGGGGAACAGGGGATGAATGATCGACAGCTGTTTCAGGGGCAAGAGATAGACGTTGTAGATGTAGATCGCCACGATCACCAGCATCAACAGGAACTGGGTCCAGAGCACGGGTGACCTGACGAAGACCTTCAGGTCCTTCTCGATCACGGCCCGGGTGGGCACGGAAAGACGGCGCAGAATCGCCTCGAGGAACCAGAAGTTCTGGAGCCTCCCCTTCCGGCCCCTCTCCCCGGACTCCTGGAACTTCAGCCAACCCTGAAAGTGGACTTTCCGGGCCAGCAGTCCGGTGGCGAAGCAGACCAAGGCGGCGCCGCCGAACAGCTTGACCAGATTGCCGAGGAAACTGGAGACCGGCAATCCCATCATTTCCAGCAGACTGTTGGCGGTCCAGGCGCTGGGAAACAGCTCGATCTGGGGATTGTGCAGACTGAACATGAACTTGGTGAAGCTCTCGAACTTCTCGGGTCTCATCAGCTGTTCGGGCCGCAAGATCCGGATGAACAGGACCAGCAGTCCGATGGCGATGGCCCCCAGGAACCTCAGAATGTTCCGGGTCTGATGGACGGGCAGAATCCGGGCCAGAAACAGGGAGATGCAGATGCCTGCCGAAGCGCTGAACATGCAGTACGGGACCAGGGGCATCCAGAAGACGAGGTAGTAGTACCAGGGCGACTGGTAGGTCTGGCCGTAGGCCAGCAGCAGAGTCACCAGCATGGAGAAGACCATCCAGGAGGAGATGAACGTGGTCTCCACGAACTTGCTCAGGTAGATCCGCCAGTACGAGACGGGGCTGGCGAAGATCACCTCCAGTTCCTGGGAGCTATAGAAGGTCGAGAGAGAAGCGATGACGTTGGAGAAGACCAGCATCATCATCAGGCTGAAGAGGATCATCGAGAGGAGGTACCTCTTTAGCAGGGGGCCGATGATTGCGACGCTGTCGATCTTGGTCAGCAGCTTCCAGGACACCCCGTGGATGCAGGCCAAGACGACACCGGCGATGGCTAGGAAGAGCAAGACGCTCTTCCAGTCCTGGCTCTCTACGAAGTTCCTGGCCACTTGCAGCTTGGGAAGCAACAGCTGCAGAGGCCCGGTTCCGTTCCTGTCTTCCGTTGGGGGGGCAACTTCCATCTGGGGTGCTTTCCCGGGGAATCAGAAGGGCCGGGCTGCCGCAGTATAGCCCAGACTGGGTGCAGCCTTCTCGTGATCTTGCGCTGGAGCAAGCTCCCCCCCGTTCGCCCCACTATGGATGCCCGCATCCAGGACGACTGAATGGCCGAGTTTTCCCGATCCGTTCGTCCT
>JAJFLN010000057.1 GCA_021772705.1 Candidatus Cloacimonadota bacterium
CTCACGGAGGAATTCATCACAATGAGAACCATCGCAACTCTGATTCTCGCGGCGTTTGTGCTTTCAGTCGCCGCCCCCGCCCTCTCGGCGGGTCCGTTCAGCGATGTCCCGAAGGGCCACTGGGCCTACCGGGCCATCGAGAAGTCTGTCGAAGCCGGCATCCTGCAGGGCTACGACGGAAAGTTCCACGGCTCCAAGACTCTCAACCGTTACCAGATGGCCGTTGTCACGGCGCGCATGCTCGACAGGATCGAGACCATGGGCCCGGGCAAGGTTGGCAAGAAGGACATCGAGAACCTCGAGGCACTGACCATCGAGTTCGCCGATGAGCTGGCTCTGCTCAACGTCAAGGTCAGCACCCTCGAGGACGGCTTCGCCGACATCAAGAGGGACGTCGACGGCCTCAAGGCCGACTTCGCCGCTGGCGGCGCTCGCGCCGGCATCAGCGGAATGGTTCAGGGCCGCCTCGTCATCACTGACGACGATCCTAACCACATCCAGGGCCGTGGCGCTGCTGCATTCGCCGCTGCCGGTTCCGGCACCCCCTTCGCCGCCACCGCTGGTGGCGTCGCTGGCGCCGCTGCCACGGGCGTTGCAGGCACCCTGCCTCTCTCCCGCTACGTTGCCAACGTTCCCTCGGGCCCCTCGGCTACCACCGCTGGCTCCGACCGGACGTTCTTCAACATCGCACAGACGTCGTTCGCCTTCGACCGGCACTTCGACGAGGACTTCTACGTTCACGTCCAGCTCGACATCGACGCCGATCAGGAGGCCGGTTTCGTGAACGTCAACCAGATTCAGGTCAACGAGGCTTACGTCGACCTGGAGAGCTGGATCGCTGACGGCGACGTCCGCGTTCGAGCCGGTTCCTGGGCCCTCCCCTTCCAGCGGGAGCGCAACCCTGAAATGGTCGAGTACGCCAACCAGCTGCGCTACGGCTTCAGGTCTCTGGACCTGACCATCAGCCCGGCTTTCTGGGATGCCAACTGGGAGACAGTCCGCAACGTCGGCGCTGGCCTCTGGAACGGCAGGGACAGTGACATGCAGTGGCACGTCGCTATCACCAACACCACCAGCGGTGGCTTCAACCGAGACGGTTCTCTTCTCGCTTGGAAGCAGGCCTCCGCGGCTGGTGTCCCCATGGGCAGCGCCTTCAACACCAACGGCGCGGCTCCGACGGGTAACCCCGGCTCGGCTCTGGCAATCAACGCAACCCAGAACCTCTCGGGCGGCGGATGGAACCTCTACGGCGACGCTCTCGAGAGCATCGACAGCAACGCTGCCGGCAACAATGACTTCGGCTTCTACGGCTGGGTCGGCGACAAGTACGACGGCGGCTTCCGCTGGGATGCCGGTTACTTCGAGAACGGTGGCAACCTCACCCCAGGCGCCGACGAGGCCGGAACCGCTTCCGAGTGGAACGGCTTCCAGTTCAATGCTGGCTACTGGGGATGGGAAAACTGGGGCTTCATGGGTTCCTACTACAACAGCACCAGTAACAGTCAGACCTTCGGTGGCACCGCCGCCGGTGGCGCTCGCACCGCAGTCGGTGGCGCTCGCAACTTCGTTGGACTGGGCCTCTACCCCGCTCTGACAGGTACGACCGCAACCTACCCCGATGTGGACAGCCGTGCTTACTCCTTCCTCGTGAACTACAAGTTCAACGATGACAACAACCTCACCGTCCGATACGAGGACATCGAGGACAGCATGGGCGCCGCTGGCATCAACGCCAACATCTGGACGTTCGACTGGAACCATCGCATCAGCGAGAACAGCCTGCTTCAGATCGAGTGGACAACCCCCGAGAGCGAAAGCGTCACCGTCGCTCCCGGAGCCGCCATTGGCACCGTCGGTGCAGCCTCCCGCAACACCGTGGACGTCAACGACGACCTGATCCAGATCAACTACAAGGTTCGCTTCTAATTTAGACCCGAACCGAACTAGTCGTTCTTCGCCCCGGCTCCGCAAGGAGCCGGGGCGTTTTCATTCCTCAGGCGTCAGGGATCAGGCGGCAGGCGGCAGGCGGCAGGCGATGCCCTGACGGTGGTGCGTGGGATGCACGTATAGCTTCTCAATTTCGTTTCTCGAAGTGGCCACAATCCCGATTGGCAAGTCGTTGAAGCATGCCACCAGCCACTCATAGATCTCGAGTTGATCCGTGACCGCCTCGATAGAGCCGCGCTCTTTCAGTATCCAGGCCAGCTGATCCGGCGTGTAACCATCGGGCCCGGAGATGAACCGGTAGCAGGTGCACAGCAAGTTGCTGACATCCGGGATGTCGGCGGAACGGATCCGTCTGATGTCTACAGGCATTCGAAGTCTCTGTCTGTTCGTCTTGCGCTCCGGCTGTGTCGTGCCGGAATCAGGCATCTGTGACCGCACACCGGGCATGCGAAACTCTCCCTGCGCCATTGTACTCCGATGTGCTCTCAGGCCGACCCTACCCGTCCTGGGCCACTGGGCAGGCTGCTGATCCTCAGGCTCTCGCCGTTGCCCAGCTCTCCATCTCGGTCCGTCTCCCAGGGAAACTGTTCCGGTAGCAGCCTCCACCTGCTCACGTCGGAGACCTGGGATTACCGGCAATGGCGCGAGACCGTCCCCCCGGCTGCGCTCTCCGTGTCCCCCGCCCCTCACGGAACATGCTCCCCCAGCTCCGCCAATCCCCAAGACACCTCCACTGCCGTACCCGATGACTGATAAATTCCCCGCAATTCTGGCGACTCTTGTACCGATAGAAGACTCAGTCCCTGTTGTAAAGGGCCTTCTCCTCACATTCCGACCCCTGCATGAAGTTCTCGACCTTCAGTCTGATAGCGGCTGCGCTCCTCATCAATGCCGGGAGTTGCCTGGCGGCGACGCTCTTCTCCGACGTTCCGCCCGGCCATCCGGTCTATCCCGCTCTGAGGAGAGCCGTGGAAGCGGGCATTCTCGATGGTTACGGCGGTCCCTACTTCGGGAACGACCCTCTGAACCGGTTCGAGGCGGCCATCCGCATTGCACGGATACTCCGGAACATCGACTCCATGCCAGCCGGGAGAATTCAGCCTCGCGACGTGGACCGCTTCCACCGCCTCAGCCAGCACTTCGCCGAGGAGCTGGCCCTGCTGGGCATTCACGTGAGGATCCTGCAGGAGACCTCCACCGATCTGGGCAAAGAAATCGAGAGCCTCAAGTCCACCCTGGATGAACGGTCGGGCAAGCTCGGAATCCGAGGCCTGATCCAGACCCGGGCAGCCATGAGCGACTCCGCCAGGAATCACTTCCATGGCCGTGGCGCCCTGGCGGGAGTCGCCGCAGCCTCGACCACTCCGTTCGCCGCCACCGTGGCC
>JAJFLN010000561.1 GCA_021772705.1 Candidatus Cloacimonadota bacterium
AGCCTTTTGAGAACCGGGACCTGCAGGTGGTTGTCGACCTGGCTCTCTATCAGTACCAGATGGAGGCCCAGAACCGGGAAGTTGAGGCCTGGCTCCACCGGGTCGTGAACAACCTGGAGGATGGAGTTATCGCCTCTGATGCCGGATCTCGGATCAGGGTCATCAACGACGTGGCACGAGAGCTGACCGGGTGGACCGGTGATTCGGCTATCGGGAGCCGACTCGATGAAGTGCTCAAGTTCGTGGCAGCGGCGAAGACGTCCCAGGCGTCGCCCGGGACCTCGAGGAAAGTCATGTCCTCGAGTGGAGAAGTTCGCGCTGTCTGTCTGCAGGTGATTCCCATGGCCGAGGCCGGGAAGGTGGGAGTCGGCGAATTGAGGTTGCTGAGAAGCGTCAGTGCCGCCAGCGGTGGAGACGAGGAACGGGACGAGCTTCTCCGTAGGCTAACCTGGTCCAACCAGGAGAAGGACCGCCTGAGCCTGGAACTGGCCACGAGGACCCACGCCCTGTTGCAAGCGGACCGAGGGGCCGCGTCGGAGCTCAGGACCAGCCTGGCGAGTCTCCGGGGCCCCGTGGAGGCGGCCCAGGAGCGGCTGGTTCTCCGGATGCAGGACTCGGCCGACCCTCCCGATACGGAGTCGAGGCGGTGCCTCGACGAGGCGATCGCTGTCCTGAAACTGGTGGGGCGGCTTCAGTCCGATTACTCGATCCCTCGTCCGGTGGACGAGACGGAGTGAGCGTGGCCCAGGAACAGAAAGTCTGCAACATCCTGATCGTTGAAGACGATCCACATGTGGCCGAGTTCTTCGAACGGATATTCTTGACCTCCAAGAGGCCGCGGTTCCACGTTCATCTTGCCGATTCCCTGAAGCAGGTCCGGGAGATGGACGCGTCCGCGCAGACCGACGTGATTCTTCTCGACCTGACCCTTCACGATTCTGCTGGGATCGACACGTTCAACAGCATCAGCAGCATGTTCCCCGAAACACCCATCGTCATCGCAACTGGAAACGACGACACGGGCCTCGCCGTTGCGGCGGTCCGGGCAGGGGCCCGTGACTATCTGCTCAAGGGGGCCGAACGCTCTCGGATCTACGTGGACGGGGTGGAGCGTGCGCTGCGGACCCATGGCCGGGAACTGGAGCAGAGGAAGGAGCAGGTTCGGCTCGTCGAGGCGCTCCGGGATTCCGATGGCCGGAAGTCGGCAATTCTGAACCTCTCTCTGGACCCGATCGTGAGCATCGACCATCTCGGTAGGATCCGGGAGTTCAACCGTGCCGCCGAGCGAGTGTTTGGATTTGCCGCTGCCGATGTGGTGGGCACGAACATGACCGACGCCATCGTGCCCGATTCCCTCAAGGAAGCCCACCACGCGAGCATGGAGAATCACCTGCGGACAGGAGAAATTCGAATTCTGGGCCAGAGGCGGGAGTTGGCAGCCCTGAGGGCCGATGGCACAGAGTTTCCCATGGAGCTGTTCGTCGATCGGATTCCGGACAGCGATCCTCCGGAGTTCACAGCCTTCATCCGGGACCTGACGGAACGGAAAAGACAGGAGGCCCAGAAGGCGGCCCGGTATCGCTTGACCCAGTTGATGGCCGAGTCAGTCTCCTTCCAGAAGACCCTGCCCCAGATGCTCGAAACTCTAGGGGTGCGGCTACAGTGGGATGTGGTCCAGTTCTGGCGAGTCGACGCTGACGCAGGACTGCTGAGGCGCCACTTGGCCTGGAGATCCGACGGGGTCGGCGACGCACAGTTCGCGGCTCTGGGGCAGGCTCCATCAGTATCCAAGGGCGATACACTGGCCGGCAGAGTCTGGGAACTGGGCCGGGTCCTCTGGGCTCGCTGTGATTCTGTTGAATCCGCATTGGAGGAGTTGCCGGTCCTGGTAGCCGCCGGCATGAGTACTGCCTGTGCGTTGCCCGTTCGAGACGGGGGGACCGTACTGGGAGTGGTCGGACTCCTTCGCAAGGAACCGGCGGATCTGGACGTGGAAACATTCCTGGAACTGGAGGACATCGGCGATCAACTCGGCAGGTTCTCGGTGCTGAAACAAGCCGAGGAGGAGCGCGACAAGTTCTTCACACTCTCACTGGACCTGCTCTCGATCTCCGATCGCTCGGGCCGGTTCTTGAGACTCAATCCGGCCTTCCAGAGGACACTCGGGTTTCAGCCCGACGAGTTGCTCGGAGAGAGGTGGAGCGACATCGTGCATCCCGATGATGCCGAGACCATGCGATTGGGCTTGAAGCGCCTCTCCGCCGGGCTGGACCTTCCTCATCTGGAATGCCGGATACGCTGTCGTCAGGGAGACTATCGCTGGTTGGCCTGGACATGTCCCGCCCCGGCTCCCGGCGATGACAGGCTCTACGCCGTGGCAAGGGATGTCACGGAGTCTCGTCGATTTCAGGAGCAGCTGCTTCAACACAGCGCCGATCTGGAAATCGCTCGTGAACAGGCGGAGTCTGCAAGTCAAGCGAAGTCCAGGTTCGTCGCAAATGTCACCCACGAGTTGCGTACTCCCCTCAACGCCGTCATCGGCTTTGGCGAACTCCTGGCTCAAGAGACCTTCGGCCCTCTGCTGGAGAGACAACGAGAGTATGTGAACTTCATCCTTACCAGCGGACAACACCTCCTGGCCCTGCTCAACGAAATCCTGGACCTGTCCAAGGTCGAGGCGGGCCGGTTGGAGCTGAGGATCGAACTCGTGGATCTGGCGACTCTGGCAGAGGAGGTGGTGGCCACCCTGCAGGAAGTTGCCCGGAAGGACGACGTCGTCCTGGAGCTGGATCTGCAGGAGGGACTACCTGAGGTGACCGTCGATCCCCTGAGGATCAAGCAAGTACTGTTCAATCTGCTCTCGAACGGAATCAAGTTCACCCCAGCCGGAGGATCCGTGCGACTGCGGATCAATTCAGCCGAAACGACCGTCGAGTTGCGAGTCGTCGATACGGGAGTCGGGCTGCGCCCAGAGGACATTTCGCGACTCTTCACGGAGTTCGAACAGGTCGACGACGTCTCCGGAAAGAAGCCCGAGGGGACGGGCCTGGGACTGGTGATCACCAAGCGCCTCGTCGAGATGCACGGGGGCGCCATCCAGCTGGAGAGCGAGTTCAGCAAGGGTACGACCGTGATAGTCTCGCTGCCGCTTTCGGGCTGAGCCGCTTCTCGCGGAGATCATCGGCGGCGGTCACGGTGAGTTCCTCGTGTACGAAGGGACTGTGAGCGGCCAGATCTCCGAGTCGGCTCTCGATCTTTGGTCCGTCGGAACCCGCCATCGATCGGCGTTCTCGAACACGAGACCGAAAGGGCCGTTACCCTATGGTCTGTGCCTCCACTTTCGGCTGGGAGGACTGTCCGCCCCCCCCTTCCTGATGGGCAATCCGGGACACCTCGAAGGTGAAGCAGGCTCCCCCGCCATCGGCCTCCTCGATCCAGATCCGGCCGCCGTGGGCCTCGACGAACTGCTTGCAGATCGTCAGTCCAAGTCCGGTCCCCCCCGTGGTCTCGTTCGCGTCTAGGTTTCTGGCGTAGGGCTCGAAGAGAGACTCTCGGAGGTGTTCCGGGATGCCTGGACCGTTGTCGGCCACCTGAAACCGCACGTGATCTCCATCGGTCTCGACCAGAGAGATCCGGATCGAATTTCCCGTTTTGCAGTACCTGATGGCGTTTCCCACGAGATTCTCGAGGACCCGCAGCAGCTTTGCCTCATCGGCCGCCATCTCGATAGGGGCGCCAGGGACATCCACACTCAGTGTCATTCGCCTCGCTACCCAGCTGGCTCGATGCCTCGGGATCGACTACAAGGTCACGCTCCAGAAGCTGAAAGACCTGGGGCTGGACGTGACTCCTCACGACGGCCAGGGATGACGAGGCCCGGCGTGGCCTTTCGAACTTCAGTCGTGGCGTTCGAAGGGTCTTCGCCTCGGCAACCGGCTGGAGGCTCCTTCGAGTCGATGGGCAGGGGCTCTTCTCACAGGGGGGAAGGGGAACGCCATGGGGTTACCCCCATATCCTGACCCGCAGCGCCCGGGGGGCGGCTTGCCCGGGGGACTCCTCCGCGCCCCCGGCCAAGCGATTGGCGAACTGCATTTGCCCTGATTTGTCACGACTGTACGGGCACCAGCTAGACCCATGCTCGCGACGCAAGATCTGGGTGTCTCGTTGGCACGCTTCTTGTTGAATCACTTTAAAACTGCAACAAATCCGACGAGAGGGGCGTGACGACTTGACGACAGCGGAGACGAAGGTGCCAGTTCAGATCCTAATGATCGAGGACAACCCGATCGACGCTAAGTTGATCCAGGCCATGCTACGTAGGCGGGATTCGGGAGAGGAGACTCTGAGCGTCGACTTCGAAATCCGGTGGGTCGAGACCCTCGATGAGGGGCTGGAGATCCTGGCTCACGAGCCTCCGCAACTCATCCTGCTGGATCTCACCCTGGGGCCCAGCCGGGGTCTCGACACGTATGACGCTATGCGTCATGCCGCTCCGCTGCTTCCGATCGTGGTTCTGAGTGGCACGGAGGACGAGGAACAGGCTGTCGCCGCAGTCCGCCGCGGGGCCCAGGACTATCTGGTGAAGGGAAGGGTCGACGGTTCGCTCCTCTCCCGGTCCCTTCGCTACGCCCTGCAGCGTCACGCCCTCGAAGAGAAGAACCGGAGACACCTCTTGGAGCTCGAGGGGCACGTGGAGCTGCTGCTGACGGGGTTCGAGCAGATGGTCCAGGGCCGGTTCGGCGTCCGGCTCAGCTCCGAAGAGAAGAGCTCCTCTCCGAGGAACCCGCAGCTGACGCGTCTGCTTCGGTGTTTCGACGAGACCGTGGAGCAGATGGAGGCCCTTCACGAGATGCGGAACCGTTTCTACAGCACCGTCGCTCACGATATCCGCTCCCCTCTCTCGGCCATGAACATGCTGATGTACAGCCTGGACAACAAGGCCGCTTCGGAGGAGCAGAAGCAGGAGTGGAGACAGATGCTTCGCCGGCGGATCGATCAGCTGACGGGGATGGCCGATTCCCTGATGGATGTCCTCTACCTGCGGTCGAGTCAATTCACAGTGAACAGGACCAAGCTGGACGTGAACGAGCTGCTCGACTCTTGCGCTGAGGATCTGTTCTTCCGGGCCGTGAAGCGAGGGCAGACCTTGAACGTGCAACACCTGCCAGCGGAATCTTCCTGCGTCGAAGCGGATCCCCCGAAGCTCTACCGCGTCCTGGAGAACCTGCTGGGCAACGCTATCAACCACTCTTCCTATGGCGACGCCATCGAAGTGTCCGCCGCCCGGGCTGACGGTGATGCGGTCCTGTTCTCGGTGATCGATCACGGTCCCGGTATCCCGGCGGGCGAGATCGACCGGGTCTTCGAACCCTTCGCCAGGGGAAAGGGACGGTATCGCGACGGCGACGGAGCTGAAGAACAAGCTGTCCGTGCCGGTCGTCTATCTCAGCGCCTTCGGAGACGACGCGACGACCCGGCGGGCCCGCGAGACGGGGCCCTTCGCCTACCTTCTCAAGCCCTTCGACGAGAAAGAGCTCGAAATCGCGATCGAAATCGCCCTCTATCGTTCGACTCTGGAGTACCAAGTCGATGACAGTCAGCGCCAGCTCGCCTCGGTGCTTCGGAGCATCGACGACGCCGTGATCGCTCTTGATGTTGAGGGGTGCGTCCGTTATCTCAACCGTGCTGCCGAAGGACTCACGGGCAGGACCATCGAGGACGTGAAAGGAATGACTGCCGAGGAGGTCCTGCGTTTTCGCGAACAAACAGGCTTCGCTTCGTCTGAGATGTACACGGCGAAGGAGTTGGTCCGGCCCGATGGACGCGCGATCCCCGTGGAGGAGACTCGGTCCGATATAATCGACGATCGGGGTACCATGACCGGTTCCCTGCTGGTGCTCCGGGACGTGACCGAACGGTTGAGCCACGACCAAGAGCGACGAGAACTCCTGAGCCGGCTCGAGGAAAGCAACGCCATGCTGGAGCGGTTCGCCTTCAGCGCCGCCCACGACATGAAGGAACCGTTGCGGGCCATCACCGGATTCGGCGAGCTCCTCCGATCGCACTACGCCAGCGACCTCGACGAAGAGGGCCAGTCCTACCTCTCGGAGATGGTCTCGGGAGCGGATCGGCTCTCCAACCTTGTGAGCGATCTCCTCATGATTTCGCGTATCGCCGGCTCCTCCCCGGAGACGAGCGCCGTGGAACTGGAGCCGATCGTTGAGGCTGCGATGAAGGACCTGGGACACTCGATCAACGAGAACGGCGCGATCATCAGCCTGAAGGATCTCCCTGCGGCAACGGGGAATCCGAATCAGCTCTCCCGGCTGTTCCAGAACCTGATCTCCAATGCCATCAAGTTCCAGGAGAACGGCGAGTCCCCCGAGATCCGCATCTCGGCGGTGCGGAACGGCGACTCCGTCATCGTCACGGTCCGAGACAACGGGATCGGCATCGCCGAGGAGGATCAGGGCAAGCTCTTCGAGCTATTCGGACGTCTGCACGGCGTGAGCAAGTATCCCGGAACCGGCCTGGGCCTGGCCATGTGCAAGGTAATCGTTGAGAAGCACGGCGGTCGTATCTGGGTCGAGTCCACTCCTGGCGAGGGGAGCAGCTTCCGGTTCACCCTCCTGGCGGCGTGAGGAACCATTCCCGGTGTATCGCAGCTGAAGCCGCCCCCGGGGCGATATGCGCCCAAGATGTGGCAAAAGGTTGACAGGTTTTGTCAAGACGTGATACCTACGGGGGCCTCCTGGATCGACCAAAGAGGAGCCTCTCCGGTTCCTCCATCCGGCGACCGGGACGATGGCTGCTCCGAATCCGCCCGCCGAGGAGGTGACGTGAATCACACGCGCTGGGCTGGAGTCCGTCCCCAAAACATCAGAGTACACAACAGAAGAGCTGCATCGAAATCTCGGACTTCCGACGAGGAAACTATGGACACTCGCCGAATCGGTCGAGCCGACGATGCGTCAACTCACTTCAAGGAGTTTTCGATGAAAAACACTCTCATTTTGACGCTCGCCGTGATGGTTCTTTCCATCGCGACCCCCGTCGCCGAGGCGGGACCGTTCAGCGACCTGCCGAAGGGCCACTGGGCCTATTCGGCGGTCCAGCAGGCTGTCGACGCCGGCATCCTGCAAGGCTACGACGGACGCTTTCACGGGTCCAAGAGCCTCAACCGCTACCAGATGGCCGTCGTGGTCTCCCGAATGCTTGATAGCATCAGCACCATGGGCCCTGGCAAGGTCAGCCGAAGGGACGTGGAGAACCTCGAGGCCCTCACCATCGAGTTCGCCGATGAGCTGGCTCTCCTCAACGTCAAGGTCAGCACCCTCGAGGACAGCTTCGCCGAACTGAGGCATGACGTCGACGGCCTCAAGGCCGACTTCGCCTCCGGCGGAGCCCGAGCCGGCATCAGCGGTCTGGTCCAGACCCGTCTGGTTATCACTGACGACGACCCGAACCACATCCAGAACCGCGGCGGCGCTGCCTTCGCCGCAGCCGGCTCCGGCACCCCCTTTGCCGCTACCGCTGGCGTTGCTGGTACCCTCCCGGTCGCCCGCTACGTCGCCAACGTTCCCACGGGACCGTCAGCCACCACCGCTGGCGAGCGGCGAACGTTCTTCAACGTGGCCCAGACCTCCCTCGCCTTCGATCGCCACGTCGACGAGGACGTATACGTCCACATGCAGCTCGACATCGACGCCGACCAGGAGGCCGCGTTCATCAACGGCAACCAGATCCAGGTCAACGAGGCCTACATCGATCTAGAGAGCTGGCTGGCCGATGGCGACGTCCGCGTCCGCCTCGGTTCCTGGGCCCTTCCCTTCCAGCGGGAGCGGAACCCTGAGATGGTCGAGTACCCCAACCAGCTCCGGTACGGTTTCCGGACCTTGGACCTGACCATCAGCCCGGCCTTCTGGGATGCCAACTGGGAGTCGGTCCGCAACGTCGGCGCCGGCCTCTGGAACGGCAAGGACAGCGATCTGAAGTGGAACATCGGCGTCACGAACATCAGCAGCGGCGCCTTCAACCGTGACGGCTCCCTGCTCGCCTGGCGTCAGGCCTCCGCAGCCGGAGTCCCCATGGGCAACCCCTTCGGGACCAACGGCGGCCCCCCGGCCGGAAATCCGGGCCGAACCTTGGCCGTCAACGCGACCCAGAACCTCTCGGGCGGCGGTTGGAACCTCTACGGCGATGCTCTGGAGAGCATCGACAGCAACGGCCCGGGCGACGATGCCATAGGCTTCTACGGCTGGGTCGGCGACAAGTACGATGGCGGCTTCCGCTGGGATGCCGGCTACTTCGAAAACGGCGGCGTTCTGAACCCGGGGACCGACGAGAGCGGCTCCGCGTCCGAGTGGAACGGATTCCAGTTCAACGCCGGCTACTGGGGCTGGGAAAACTGGGGCTTCATGGGCAGCTACTATGACGCAACCAGCAGCAGCCGCACCGTGGGTGGAACGGCCGGCGGCGGCGCCCGCACCGCTATCGGCGGCGCCCGCAACTTCGTCGGTCTCGGCCTGTACCCGGCTCTGACCGGTACCACGGCGGCCTACCCCGACGTGGACAGCCGCGCCTACAGCTTCCTCGTGAACTACAAGTTCAATGATGACAACAACATCAGTGTCCGTTACGAGGACATCGAGGACAGCATGGGTGCCGCCGCGATCAACGCCAACGTCTGGACCCTCGACTGGAACCATCGCATCAGCGAGAACAGCCTGCTCCAGATCGAGTGGACCACACCGGAGAGCGAGAGCGTCACCGTCGCTCCCGGCGCCGCCATTGGAACCGTGGGAGCTGCCACGCGCAACTCCTCCGATGTCAATGACGACCTGATTCAGATCAACTACAAGGTTCGCTTCTGATTGAAGTCTGAACCGGCATAGCTGGATCACCTCGGGCCCCCGGCCGCCACGACAGCGGCCGGGGGCCTTTCTTTGATCCGGTCTTCCTTTGTCTGGCCGGCGTTACGTTCGGGAGAACTTGAGTCTGGACTGTCTTCTCAAGACCCGTCCGATGTTGGACGGACCCGGCCTGGCCGAGGCCATGGACCGGTGCCGATACACTCCCAAGTTCCAGAACCTGTTCTCAAACGCCTTGAAGTTTCGCAGCGACGAGCCCCTGCAGATCCGTGTGGCCGCCGAGCGCGGCGGGCAGTTGTGGACCGTCTCCGTTCGGGACAACGGCATCGGAATGGATGCTCGCCACGTCGAGAAGGCCTTCGAGATCTTCCAGACCCTGCATCCCCGGTCCGCCTACGAGGGGACCGGAATCGGGCTCGCCATTTGCAGGAGGATCGTCGAGGCCCACGGCGGCCGGATCTGGGCCGAGTCCGACGTCGGAGTCGGCAGTACGTTCCGGTTCACGCTCTCGGCGAACGGGGGCGCGACCGGACTCCCACTCGAGGCCGCTGACGGGACTGGGCGCGACTGAAGTCAGGCCAGAGCTCGTCCGTCGCCAGCGTCGAAGAGGTGAATCTTGCCCGTGTCGAGCACGGCCTTGAACGGCTTGCCGTACTCCACATGCACCGAAGGGGGCATTCGAGAAATCAGGGTGTTCTCGTCCACCTTGAGGTAGACGTAGTTCTCGGCCCCCATGGGCTCCACCACGTCGATGATGCAGTCCACGGAGCTGTCCTTAATGCCCTGGGCCTGAGGATCCGATGGGGCCAGGATATCCTCTGGCCGGATGCCGAGATCGACCTGAGAGCCTTCCAGGCTGGCCAGATTCTTGAGCTGGTTCTCCGGAAGTCTCACCCGAAGTCCCTTTGCCTGGAGCAGTCCTTTCTCCATCGTGCAGGTGACGAAGTTCATGGCCGGGGAACCGATGAAGCCGGCGACGAACTTGTTGGCCGGATGGTCGTAGATCTCCTGAGGGGATGCGACCTGCTGTACGTAGCCTCCGTTGAGGACCACGATGCGGCTGCCCATGGTCATGGCTTCTGTCTGGTCGTGGGTGACATAGATGACGGTGGTCTGGAGCCGCTTGTGGAGCTTGTTGAGCTCTGCCCGCATCTGGACCCGAAGCTTGGCGTCCAGGTTGGAGAGCGGCTCGTCCATGAGGAAGACACGGGGGTGCCGCACGATGGCCCGTCCCAGGGCAACTCTCTGGCGCTGGCCACCGGAGAGGGCCTTTGGTTTGCGCTCCAGGAGCTGCTCGAGGCCGAGGATGTCAGCGACCTCGTTGACCTTCTTGTCGATCTCAGCCTTCGCCACGCCTCTCAGCTTGAGACCGAAGGAGAGGTTGTCCTTCACATTCATGTGAGGATAGAGGGCGTAGTTCTGGAAGACCATGGCGATGTCCCTGTCCTTGGGGGGCAGGTCGTTGACGACCTTGTCGCCAATCAGGATCTCGCCGCTGGTGATGTCCTCGAGGCCGGCAATCATCCGGAGTGTGGTGGACTTTCCACACCCGGAGGGTCCGACGAGGATCAGGAATTCCTTGTCATGGATCGTGAGACTGGTCGGTTTGACCGTGTCTTCCGTTGCGCCAGGATAGCGCTTTGTGACGTCCTTCAGAACGACCTCAGCCATGGGGAGTTTCTCCTCTAACGAATCGAAGGCAGGGCACTCTAACACGGGCAGAATGGGCGGTCAAGCCGCACCCAGGAGCCGGGTGCATGTCCCGTAGGGGGTCCCCTCCTCCGTTCGCCCCAC
>JAJFLN010000562.1 GCA_021772705.1 Candidatus Cloacimonadota bacterium
CCCCCTGGATGCATGCCTCCAGCCAGACGCTCCTCAGCCGACGGGCCGGCCCAGCTGCCCTGGGCCCTCCGGCGACTGACCCGGCAGGCCGGCACACGATGGGGGAACGAGAACAATCTCCTCGTGGAGACCAAACACGAGTGGCCCTTCCTTCATCGGGATCGCCTGGGCCTGTATGCCGCTGGACACCGAGACGCCAGGGCGGTACGAAGTAGTGAACCGATCCCGGGTCAAGGAGGCGACGTGACGAAGTCCAGCAGTGGCGAGGGCGAGAAGCTGAGCAATTACACCGAGAGCTACGTTCGAGACCTGAACCAGGTCCTGTCTACCGTCGAGGTGACTGGCGATGAGGGAGAGTCGACCCTTGCTGAGGGGATCGTCCGGACCGTGGCACTCGTCAGAGATTTGGAGGCCAACGGCGGCAAGGTGATGCTGATAGGCAACGGAGCCAGCGCCGCCATCGCCAGCCATCAGGCGGCGGACTTCCTGAAGGCTGCGGGAGTACCCGCTTGTACCTTCACTGACGCGTCTCTGGTGACCTGCCTGGGGAACGACCTTGGATATGAACATACCTTCGACTATCCCGTTGGGATGATGGGGCGGCCGGAGGATCTGCTGATTGCCATCAGCTCGTCGGGAGCGTCCCCGAACGTCCTCAATGCTGCGGATAAAGCCCGCGATGTGGGCTGCCACCTCATGACGCTGAGCGGATTTTCCAGCGACAATCCGCTGCGCAGCAAGGGGCACATCAACTTCTACGCCCGCTCCTCGAGCTACGGAAAGGTGGAGGTGGTTCACCTGGCTATCCTGCATTGCGTGAACGACTTTCTGGCCGACCGTTGACTCCTCCCGCCGACAGGGAGGAGCCGCTGGAGGCAGTCCCACCGGGACAGCCCCGGCGCCGATTTGCCGCCAAGGTCCTCTGGTACGTAACCACCTACGGGACCCGCTCGTTCTTCTCGATCCTGTCGGTCTTCGTCACTACCCACTTCCTCAAGGCTCGATCCTACGGTGTCTACAGTCAGGTCCTCGCCGTTTGCGGCGTCCTGGGACAGCTTCCGTCATTCGGCATGCCACGCAGGCTCGGAGTCTGGTTGCTGCAACATCCGGCCGGAAAGTCCCGAGCCCAGGCTCTCTGGTCTGTTCTGATCATGGTCTGGACTCTCGGCGGGCTCTGCCTCCTCCTGATCGTGCCGCTGGTCCTGAAGTACTACAGCTGGCTCGATCCCGAGCAGGCGAAAACCCTCCTCTATATGGTGTTCGTCGGCGAGATCGCCCGGACGACTGTCGTGATTCTCAAGATCCAGCTCGAGTACGACGAGGACGTTCGCAGGCATTTCGTGCTGGAACTCTCCTGTGTGCTGCTACCCGTCACCCTGGGGTGCTCCATCCTGGTTGCCAGTCATCTAGATCTCATAGGGTACGTGGCTGGCGTGCAGCTGGGATGGATTCTCACGGTGCTCGGCATACTCGTCCACCTCAGCAGGACCTACGCGCCAAGTATCGATCTGGGCCGAGTCCGGGAGGCGCTCGGCTCAGGCCCGATCATGTTCCTCCCTCAGCTCACCTGGAGCGGCGTGATGATGGCTGACCGGCTCTTGCTAGGGGCCCTCGGCGCCGGACCCGTTGCCGTCGGGTACTACCAGCTAGCCCTCAATGCCGCCGCCGTGGCCGGAGGGATGAGCGTGACCATGTCCACCATGGTCGTTCGCCACGTGTTCCGTTCAGGCCGGACCCCAACGGCGGATCTGGCCATGCCGGCTCTGTTCTCTCTGCTGGCAGCCCCGCTCTACTCGGTGGTGCTGGCGGCAGGTGCGCCGTTGATATTCAGGATCATCGTCGCCGAGGAGTACCATCCCGCTTTGCCGCTCGTGGCGCCTCTGGTCTGGGTCCAGAGTCTCTTCATAGGTGTCAATCTTGGATTGAATGCCTTCCTGGAGCGAGGCCTGTACATGAAGTGTCTGGCCTTCGAGGTACTGGCCCTCGCACTCAGCCTCGTGGTGAACGCCTCGCTGATTCCTGTAGTGGGTTCCTGGGCGTGTGTCCTGGCGTTGGGTGTGAGCTACCTGGTCACCGGCGCCGCGCTGCTGGGGTCCCGAGGGATCTTCGCCATTCCCGGCGCAGGCCGCGCCCTGGCACAGACAGGGCTGCTCTGGATCGTCTGCGGCGCCGTCGTCGCCTGGATTACTCAGAGCTACTCGCCGCGGGAATGGCTCGAGCCGCTGCTCTGCGGCCTGACGATCTTCGCCATCCTCGCCTCGATAGTCCTGACCCGGACGGGAAAATGGGGGCTGGTTCGGGAGGGCATGAGCTTCGTTGCCGCTCGCTTTGACCGGACCGGAAGGTGAGATCAATCGGTCATGGCGATGAGGCAGCGGATGGCCTCGCCGCTCCGGGTGGCGGCCAGGGCCTGATTCACGTCCTCCAGAGCGAACTGGTGGGAAAACAGACGGGACGGGTCAAAGCGTCCCGCTCGCTGCAAGGCCAGGTATCGCGGGATGTCCCGGTCCGGCTCAGCACCGCCTCCATGGGATCCGGTCAGGACCTTACCGAAGTGCAGCGGCAGCGAGAAGATCCGGATCTTTTCGTCGTGGCGAATCACACCGGCAAGCACGGTCCGGCCCAGGGGACCCGCGATCTCGTAGGCCTGCTCGATGACGGCGACCACACCAGTCGTGTCGCAGGTGACGTCGGCCCCTCCTGGGCCCACGACTCCGCGAATCTTCTCGGCCAGATCCGGGTCATCACCCCGGAAGGTGTGGGTTGCACCAAGCTCGCGGGCCAGGTCGAGTTTGCCGGGCTGCAGGTCAGTAGCGACGATCGGGTTGGCCCCGGCCAGGCGAGCTCCCAGCACGACGCAGAGGCCCACGCCACCGCTGCCGAACACGACCACCGAATCGCCGATCCGGACCGCCGCATCGCGGGAGATGATGCCGAACCCCGTGGTGAGTGCGCAGCCGTAGAGCGCGGCGGCTCCTAGATCCACATCGGCACCGATGGGCGTGAGGCGGTTCTCGGAGACGACGGCGTGGTCGTTGAACGTGGTGACCCAGCCGGCATTGAGCTTCTTGCCGTTCCAGACGTAGGCCGGCGGATCGCATTGCAGTCCTGCAGCCGGTCGCCAGTGGAGGACGACTCGGTCCCCTGCTTTGACCCTCCGCACGCCCGGGCCGGTCTCGAGCACCTCTCCGCCAGCCTCGTGTCCCAGCAGATGGGGCAGATAGGGGTCGACGCCCTTCACTCCATCGATCTCCCCGATCTGAGAGCCGCAGACCCCGCTGAAATGGACTCGAACCAGCACCTGTCCCCACTTCAGGGATGGGCAATCGATCTCGTCGATGATAAGGTCAGAACGCAGTTTCTCCAGGATGGCCGCTTTGATCTTCATGCCTCGCCAGCATAGTGCATTCCCTGACGGAAAATCGAGGGGCGGCGCCCCTGATCGAGAACCTCTTCTCCGCGGGTGCATGTCCCGTAGGGGGTCCCCTCCTCCGTTCGCCCCACTATGGATGCCCGCATCCAAGACGACTGAATGGCCGAGTTTTCCCGATCCGTTCGTCCTACTATGGATGCCCGCATCCAGGACGACTGAATGGCCG
>JAJFLN010000563.1 GCA_021772705.1 Candidatus Cloacimonadota bacterium
GATCCCTTCAAAGGGCCCGAGTTGAAGCCTGGTGAGGAGTTCAGCGTGCTGGATTACTACCCCGTCACCATTGGCAACTGGTGGAAGTACGAGGACACGGCTGCCAACCTGATCTTCACCCTGTCGGTGAACAAGAAGGTCGATTTCAACGGGCGCAAGCCCTGGCTCTTCGAGCGGGATGACAAGGAAGAGGTCGACCGGATCAGCACGGAGTCCGATGGAATGCTCTTGCAAGGTCAGGTGCGCATCAACTCCGATGGCAGCCGGTTCGACGCGAAGTGGAACCCGGCGGTCAAGTTCTCGGATCTGACGACCAAGTTGAAGGAGAAGTACGTTACCCTGCCGGACTTCTTGAACCCGGGCACAGGCAACAGGATGAAGTGGGTCTCCACCATCGAGCGGACTCAGGATGTCCGAGTGCCAGCTGGCAAGTTCACGAACACGGTGAAGATCAAGGTGGTCGTCACCGACGAGAAGCTGGGCGTCAAGCTCTCCGACTTCTCGATGTGGGTCGCCAAGGGCGTCGGCGTCGTCCAGCGCCAGGGTAACTTCTTCGGAGTGTTCTTCGTTCAGAAGCTGATGGAGTGGAACGTGATTCCCCCCAACGGCTCACACTGATAGATTGCACTGGCACAGACTGACAAGCGAACGACCGGCCTCTCGAGGCCGGTCGTTTTCTCGTTGGGGGATCACAGAGGCCACAGAGGCACAGAGTGCACAGAGGTCTTTGGATGGAAAAGAACCTCTGTGATCTCCGAGACCTCTGAGATCTCCGTGTAACTTCCCCTGTCGTTGGAGCTGAAGCAATCCCCCCCAGAGGCATCTGGGGCGCTTGAGGTAGGGCAGCCGTCCTTTGGAATCACGGAGGCCACAGAGATGGAACAGAGTGCACAGAGGTCTTTGGATGGAAAAGAACCTCTGTGATCTCCGAGACCTCTGAGATCTCCGTGTAACTTCCCCTGTCGTCGGAGCTGAAGCAATCCCCTTGCCCTCGACTTCAGCTCTTGAAGTGCTTCAGTATCCAGTCTCGGGCGGCGTCGGCGTTGTTCTTCAGTTCGCCGTCCACGATGGCTGCAATGAGGGCCTTCTTGGCCTGACCGATCTGGCGGCCTGGTGCCAGGCCCAGGATGTCCATCAGTTCCCGTCCGCTCAGGGGGGAGTCGATCCGGTGGAGGTTTGTGACATCGCCCAGGGCATCGAGGTTCTGCTGGAGGCGGTCCAGTGCCGTGGTGTCCGGATCACGATGTGCCATGCGGTCAGCTCTGGCCACGAGCATGACATCGTCGAGCCAGGGGCCGGCTTCGCGAGCGAAGCGGCGGAGGGCCGCCGTGCCGGCCAGCTCCAGCTCTCGGGGCCTGAGGTGGAGGCGCACCAGCAGCTGGAGCCGGTCCGTGAGTTGCCGGGCGTCCAGGTCGATACGGCGGCTCGAGGCAAGGCGCATGCGGCTCACGAGCTGAGCGATCATCTCGGCGCCCCGATGCTCGTGACCGTAGAAGTGAACGGTGCCCTTGTCGTCACGGCTCAACGTGGACGCCTTGCCCACATCGTGGAGAAGTGTGGCGAGCCGGACCAGGGGGTCCGGGCTCAGGGCCACGGCTTTCTCGAGGGCCAGGAGTGTGTGCTCGAAGACATCCAGGTGATGCCATCGCTCGGGCTGTGGAAGGTCCTTCATCTGGGATATCTCGGGGAGAATGAAGGGCAGGAGTCCGCTGGAGTCGAGAAGTCTGAAGCCTCGGTGCGCTGCCGGAGCGGCGAGGATCGCCCAGAGCTCGTCGGCGATCCGTTCCTTCGATATCCGGTCAATCTTGTGTGCTACGCGGCAGAGGGCTTGCCAGGTCCCGTCTTCGATCTGGAATTCCAGCTGGGCAGCGAAACGAACGGCCCGAAGCAGGCGCAGGTGGTCCTCTTCGAACCGGCGATCCGGGTCCCCTACGCAGCGGAGCAACCGGGCCTTCAGGTCCGACAGTCCTCCGTGAGGATCGATCACCTCACTGGTCTCGGGATCTTGAGCCAGAGCATTGACGGTGAAGTCACGCCGGGCCAGATCTTCTTCCAGGGAGTCATGGGACTCCACCACGGCCCGCCGGCCATCGCACTCCACATCTCGCCGGAAGGTGGTCACCTCGTAAGGGCGGCGATCTTGCAGGACTGTCATGGTTCCGTGAGCCATGCCGGTGGGGATGACGCGGTCAAAGAGGCGGGCCACGTCCTCCGGGTGCGCGTCGGTCGCCACATCGTGGTCCTTGGGTTGAATGCCGAGCTGCATGTCCCGGACACATCCACCGACCAGGTAGGCCTGGTATCCGGCGGATCGCAGCGTTTTGATGATGATTCGCGCCCCGTCCATGGAGAGAGGTCAGTCCTCACCGTGCCGTGTCATCTCGAGCCAGGCCTCGATCTGGGTCTTCCGGGCGTCGCCGTCGTCTTTGACCAGGATCTCCACCAAGAGGGTCACGGTGGTGGCCGGTTTGCCGGCTCTTCCCAGAGCCAGCAAGTGGACCCGGTTGCCCGGTTCGATGCTCGTGACCGAGCACTCGGCGTAGCCGTCAGGGAAGTCGATGGTCGGGAATCGCTGGGCCGGAAAGAAACCCTTGGCCTCGATCTCCGACCGGGCCTGCGCCACAGCTCCCTCCGCCAGAGCGAGAGCCTTTGACTTCATCGACTGCTGGTGAACCTGCCGGATCGATACGTACTGCCGGTTGACCCGCAGGTAGACGATACCCAACAGCATGGCGATGAAGAAGAGGACGTAGATGAGGACGAAGCCTCGGAGGTTTCTGGCCGAAGGTCTCATGAGGGCCCACCTCGCCAGGCGACGGTAAGGACCTGGCCGCTGGACAGCAGCCCGTTACCTCCCAGAAGTCGCACTCGTAGACCGGCCTCGTTCCCCGAGACGCCGAGGACGGGCGTGACGCTGAACTCCCTCAAGGGATAGGGAAGCAACTGCATCGAGTGTCGCTGACCTCCCGGTGCCGTCGAGTAGCGCCTCAGGTAAGACTCCTCGTCCAATCCGTACTCCACGTCGCTGGCCACGGTGCCCAGTCTCAGTCTCCCAGGGGAACTCTCGAGAGGCCGGGCTCTGCTCTGTCTCAGATCCCGGCCCAGGAGATCCACGGCCAATGCCTCCCGGGTCAGGAGATCCGTCCGGTCTTCCATCCTTCTGGGCTGACGCACCAGAGCCCTGGCATCGAGCATCGTCGAGGCCAGGACCACACCCAGAATGGCGATGACAATCATCAGTTCGATCAGGGTGAATCCCTTCTTCATGGACGGCTCCTGACCAGGCTGTGCAGCGTGAAGGTCCGGCCGGTTCGACCCTGGCCTCCCCAGTGAACCGCCACCTCCACTTCGTGAAGATCTCCCCGTCTCCTGGAGATCCGGGTCTCGACCCGTACCCTAGGCAACCGGCCCAACGCCGGCCTGAGCCAGGGCGAGAGTGACTCCGGACGAAACCGCTGGAGATGGCCCGCGCCGTCGGCAGCGGCCAGGCGGATCTCCTCCAGGTAGGTTCTGGCGGCCTGCTGGGCCTGGACGAGCTGCTCCAGCTGAAGCTGATTTCGGGCTTGTTGTTGCTGGGCGCCCACGAATGCGATCACACTGGACGAAAGCAGCGCTGTGGCGATCGTTATCTCCACGAGTGAAAACGCCCAGCCGGTCCGGTGCCGCTTCATGTGATGTGGTTCACCAGCCTCGCCATGGGAAGGAACAACCCCAGGATCATCAGCAGCACCAGTCCTCCCAGCATCAGCAGCAGACCCGTCTCCAGCCAGAGTGGGAACGACCGGGATGCTACCTCGACTTCGTCTTCGTAGTAGCCGGCCATGTCTGAAAGCGCCCGGCCCAGTTGACCGCTCCGCTCACCGGCTCCCACGGTCCAGATGAAGCTGAGGGGATAGAGGGTCTTCACATCCCGGCTGGCCTGCAGGCAGTGATGCA
>JAJFLN010000564.1 GCA_021772705.1 Candidatus Cloacimonadota bacterium
CTGATGGATGCTGCCAAGGCCATGGTCTTGGAGGAGAGCCCGGACCGGCTGCTGGAGAGAGTGGCGACTCATTCTGCGGAAGCTGTCGGGGCCGACAGGAGCACCGTGTTCGTCAAGGTGCCCCACCGGGAGAAGATCTACTCCGTCCTCGCCATGGGTCTCTCGGAGCCCATAGAGGTTTCCCTGGACAGGGGCCTGGCTGGACTGGTTGCTCGGACCGGAAAGCCGATCATCGTCAAGGATGTCTCCGTGGATGGACGCTTCGATTCCTCGATCGACTCCCGGACCGGCTACGAGACCCGGTCCATTCTTGCCGTGCCCATTCCAGGCCCTCGGGGCCGGCTCAAAGGCGTACTGGAAGTACTCAACAAGCTCGAAGGAGAGTTCACCGCCGAGGACCAGGAGGTGCTGGCTGCCTTCGCCGCATTCGCCGGAGCTGCTCTGGACCGAAACCTGAAACAGAAGGAGGCAGAGCTTTCATCCCGCGCCCTGCGACGGAGCCAGCGACAGCTCGAGGTTCTGTATGCCTTTGAGCGAGGCCTGGCAGATCACGACTCCCTGGAAGACTGCATGATCCCAGCCATCGAGGTGGTTCGGGAAGCCCTGGACTCCGAGGGAGCCTCCGTGCTGGTACCGGAGGGGAGCGACGGGTCGCTTCGATTTCGATGGGTTTCGGGCATACCCTCCGCCAGGCTGACCGGCGTCTGTTTGAAGCCTGGAGAGGGAGTTGCTTCCCAGGCCTTCGAAACGGGCCAGTCCCGGCTGATCCTGCGGGCCCGGGACTCCAAGGCTTTCTCTCCCAGGTTCGATGACATGCTCGGCCGGCCCACCCGAGACCTGATCGCCGTTCCTCTGATCGCGGAGGGGCAGACGTTGGGAGTGCTGGAGGCCGTCAACAGCCTGAGTGGAAACTTCTCCTCCGAGGAGGTCATGCTCGCCGAGATGCTTGCCTCATCCCTGGCTCAGTCGCTGATCCGGGAACGGCGGGTCGACCAGTCCCGGAGGGAAGAGCGACTGCTGTCGGTGGGGCGAATGGCGGCCTCCATCGTCCACGATCTTCGAAACCCCCTGTCGATCCTCCGAGGCAACGCCGAGATGCTGGGCATGCGAGAGTCGAGTGAGGAGGACATTGTGAAGTTGAGCTCCAGGATGGTCCGGCAGGTGGATCGTTGCACTCAGCTCACCCGGGACCTGCTCGATTTCTGTGCCGGCCAGCAGTTTCTCAAGGTCGATTCCTTCGAGCTCCAGGAGTGGCTGCTTCGGTTGAAGGAGGATCTAGAGGAAGACCTGTCCACCTCTGGCATCAATCTGGAACTGGAGAACTCCGCCACGGGAACGCTGGTGGCGGATCGGCA
Organism: Candidatus Cloacimonadota bacterium; assembly: GCA_021772705.1. Taxonomy (GTDB): domain Bacteria; phylum Muiribacteriota; class UBA6191; order JACPRK01; family JACPRK01; genus OFTM100. The sequence goes on from JAJFLN010000564.1 coordinate 1,356, forward strand.
GAAGCTGGGTCGAGCTTTCTCCAACCTGGCGTCGAACTCCCGGGCCGCTGTGCCCCGAGGTGGGTCGGTGTCCATTCGTTGCCGGGCCGTGGGTCAGGAGTTGGACTTTCAGGTGTCCGATACGGGTCCGGGTATTCCGCAGGAGATCGCCGGCCGACTGTTCGAGCCCTTCGTGACTCTCGGGAAACACGATGGCACGGGCCTGGGCCTTGCGATCATTCGCGGTGTCATCGAAGCCCACGGAGGGACCATCAGGCTGGGGGACGGCCCCGGCGCCGTGTTCCACATTCGCCTGCCCAGGGAAGCCAAGGCAGCCCGGGTCAAGCGAGGCCTGTCGATGCCTCCGCCGGCCTAGAAGTCGTGGCCAGCGGCCCGGCGGGTCCAGTCTTCCTCGTCCTCTTGCTCGTAGGAATCGGCGCCGAATTCGTCGTCCAGAGCCTGACCACCGGAGGCGTCAAGTCGATTCCCCACGGTGAAGGTGCTCATGATTCCCGAGGGGTCGATGGGCCGGATGGCATTGGAGCCACCAGGATGGGCCGAGATCAGCTCCAGTGACCAGTAGGGGTAGTTCTCGGGGTTCTTTGCCATGCCCTGCCTGACGGACTGGTCCATCTCGTCCTGCTCCTTGTCGGCGGCCCAGCGCCAGATCGAATCCGTGCCATCGGTCTCGATGAGGATGTTGTCCACCAGAGTGTTCTTGTCCACCAGATCGTCGTTGATGTCGGTGCGCCAGATCGGAATCGGGAAGCGCTTGCGAGCCCGGAAGACCCGGACGGCGGAAGGGGAGAAGCGGTTCTTCTCGGCGTAGGCGTCTCGTGGCTCGCCCCGCATCCTGGCGAGCATGTCGGCGTGGAAGAAGATGGAGTGGAGGATGGCCCTGGACTTGGGGTGCTTCGTGTTCATGTTCCAGAACAGGGAACTGAAGTCCGGCAGAGTGGACCCGGAGTAGCTCTTGTCGTCCGCCGAGATGATGCCCACGTTGGGGCGGACCCTCTGGACGAAGCCGAAGGAGCTGGATGTGTAGGAGCCGTGATGGCCGAAAAGCAGAACATCGCTCTTCAGAACGTCAACCCCTGACTCTCGGAGGATCTCGTCGGCGACGTGAATCATGTGCTTCTCGCCTCGGAGGGCTTGCTTCGCCTCATCGGGTGGAGCCATGTAGTCCAGGAAGTCCTTGGACCGGATGATGAAGCCGGCCATGATGTTGGCTAGGCCCGGGTCGACGTAGTAGATCCGCTCGGCGATCTGAATCAGGTTGATCAGATTCCATCGAGGGTTCTTCCAGTCGAGCCAGAACTTCCCTTCCTGATCGTTGAAGGTGATTCGTGGCTTCTTGCCTCGAGCCCAGCCCTTGAAGCGTGTCTTCAGGCCATTCTTCTTCTGCTTGTTGAAGTACAGGTCCCGGAACAGGGTGTAGACCCGGTGCTTCCAGTTGGGATGAATGGTGGCCTTCAACAGGTCATTCCGCTTCTCCCAGTGAATCATCGTCGGGTCCAGGTCGTCGGGCGACTGGTACTGTTTGGCCACGATGGTGCGCTCGCCATCGGGAGTCTTGATCTCCAGATTCTCGATGGAGAGAAAGTCGTAGGTGACGTAGGCGTAGTAGGCCAGTTGCCGGAGGGTCTCGCTGCCGACGACGTAGCGGTAGGCGGAATCGAGGATCGGCAGCTGCTCCTCGCTGTCGTTGTTCCACCGCAGGTAATCCATCACGTCGTCCTCGGTGTACTCCTTGCCCTCCGCGCCGGTGCTGAACACTTCCTTCAGGGACATCATGGTCGTTGGCTTCGCCAGGCGTCCTTCCGTGTCGCCGGGGACGAAGACGCTGGCCTTCTTGTAGGTCACCTGAATCGAGACCGAGCCGTCGTTCAGATCCGAATCGGAGTAATAGGGAAAGGCCGGCTTGTAATCGGAGGAGTCCTCCTTGTGGGGATCGAAGGCGGCGATGGTGTCGCCGTGAACCACGGTGAACCCGCCGTATCGGCCCAGGTCAAACCGCGTGCCGACGGGGATGACGTCCACTTCCAGGTCCTCGTCAAGGTACTCGGGCTTGACGTGCTTCAGGGTCTTCTCCACGTCTGCCATGAGCTTGCGAACGGGCCAGTTGACAGGCTGGGCGACCTGGTCGGGACCGAAGGGGAAGGTGACGGCTCCCTTGTAGGCCCGGGCATCAACGACACCCTGCATGAATTCGGGCATGTTGTTGTTGCAGATCTCGTACTCGTCGTAGGGCTGTCCATCCCTGGGCTGATCGAAGCCGTTCGGATAGGGGAGGCCCACCACGTAGTAGTGGGCGTCCTTCCCGGCGGCCTTGGCGGCCATGATCTCATTGATCGCCGGGCCCTTGAAGCGGCTCATGTACTTCATGGCCGGGATCTGCTTCGATTCAATGATGTTCCGGACGTCGAAGAGGTCGAAGAGAGGCAGCGCTCCGTTGAAATGGTCCTCGTGAGGATGGGAAAGGACGAAGAAGTCGATGATATCGCCCTCGAAGTCCGCCGAAGCCGGCCGGAGCCCCACCTTCTCCGATACCAGGAAGCTCACCAGATCGTTGTCGAGTCCCTTGGAGGCACCCTTGCCCGTGTCGTAGACGATGCGGTACGGTCTGCCGCCGTCCTGGTCCGATGGCAACTCGACGTAGAGGGCCAGGCCGGTACCGACATCGATGGTGAAGCAACGCATCTTCCCTTTCGAGGCGGCCTGGGCGGATCCCGCCAGGAAAACCAGGGCCAGCATACCGATCAGGGCTATTTGACAGCTCTTCTTCATTAGGAATCCTCTGCTGTTCAGACGTTCGGGGGCGAGAAGCATGCCTTTGCCCCATGGGATGGCGTCCGATACTACCTACGGGTCTCTCCCTGTCCAGGTTTCACTTCTGATACGAATTCCGCCCGGCCAATCGCACGAAAGTACGGCCGATTGCATACTTTTTGTCTGATCATGGTCTGCCTGATCCAGGTCAGGCGGGGGCAGTCGTCATCCGTTCATGGTTCGCCGGAGTCACTGGCCAGGTTTGGGAGCCGTTCCAAATAGTCTGAGCCCGTCTAAGCCCGTCCTGCTCCGGCCGCAGGAGACGGCGGTTGCTCCTCTGTGCGTCCCGACTCAACTCAGGGACGGCAGGCGGCGGCCATCAATCCCGTCTCTTCAGGGAAGCCGAGGACCAGGTTCATGTTCTGAATGGCCTGGCCGGCCATGCCCTTCACCAAGTTGTCGATGGCGACGAGAACCAGGGCGGTGGAGCCAGCGCTGCGGACGTGAACGTCGGCGAAGTTGCTCCCCGTGACGGAGGCCACGTCGGGAGGCCTGTCGACGAGGCGGATGAACCTCTCCCGGCCGTAGGCCTCGCGGTAGATCCGCTTCAACTCCTCCTCCTCGATGGGTCCGGAGCAGTGGACCATGGCTGTGATGTGGATGCCGCGTACGAAGGGCGCTGAGTGGGGGACGAAGGAGAGCTTGGGTTCCGTGGTCCCCCCTCGGATCAACTCCTCCTCGATCTCGGGCAAGTGCTGGTGGACCAGGGGTTTGTAGGCCCGGAAGGCCGTGGCTCGCTCGGGATGATGTGTGGTCGTCTTCGGCTCGGCTCCGGAGCCGCTCGATCCAGTGACGCCATTGAGTGCGACGGGTCCGTCGAGTCGTCCCGCCCTGGCCAATGGCATGAGGGCCAGGATGCAGGCCGTGGCGAAGCAGCCTGGGTTGGCCACTCGCTGGGTCCGGCGAATCCGATCCCGCTCGAACTCCGTCAGGCCATAGACGAACTGATCCAGGAGCTCAGGCGCGTTGTGTGGCCGTCCATAGGCGGCTTCGTAGGTCTCGGCCGTGCCGAGGCGGAAGTCCCCCGACAGGTCCACCACGGCCGTGTCTTCGGGGAGGGCGGCGATGGCGTCCTGGCTGGTGCCGTGGGGCAGGGCGGCGAAGACCAAGTCGGCGTCGTCACCGGCCATGGAGGCCTCCCGGTTCTCGAACCGCAGGTCCGTGAGACCCAGGAGGTTCCGGTGGATGCCCGTCACGGACCGGCCGTGTTGCTTCCGGCTCGTCATCCGGATCACCTCTACCTCCGGGTGGGCCAGCAGGAGTCTGAGCAGCTCCGCACCGCCGTAGCCAGTGCCACCCAGGATGGCAATCCTCCGACGGCTCATCGCGCCTTACGCCGCCGATCCGTTGTCTTGTTCGAACCGGGCTGAGGGCGCTTCTCCTTCTGCTTCGTTCCCTCCAGGCACTTCTCCACGGCGTCGGCCAGCCGTTCCGGATCGACTCGGGCGTTGGCTGCCGTCAGACCCAGCTCCTGCTCGACGTAGTTTCGGCCCACATCGTTGTCCGTCGCCGGACCGGCCATCACGTCGATGGACTGGCCATTCTGTTCCATGTGCAGCTGGGCTCCCCAGGCCGCCACCAGGTCATTGGCACAGAGCACGTGGGCCGCCGTGGCATCCATCAGTTCCTTGTCGTGGAACAGGGACGACACGCCGTAGCCTCCGATGATTCCGTCGCCCATCTCGACGACGATGACGTCGGGTTTGGACCGGTTCAGCCGGTTGAGTATCCCCTTGGCCAGGGGCACCAGATCCGTCATTCCCGCCGTCGAGGGATAGCCGCAATCCAGAAAGCTGAGCCCCTCCACGGCGCCGTGGTCTTCCATGTTCAGTACGTCTCTCAGGCAGGCAACTCCCGAGAGCTTTGCCGCAGCCACCTTGTATCCACGCTGAGTCAGCTTGGCGGCGATCTCGCAGGCCGCCACGGTCTTGCCCGAGTTCATGCAGCTACCGGATACCATCACCAGCGGTGCTGTCCGGGTCAGCTTCTTGGCCTCCGGAACGGCGTTGTCGGCGATGTTCAGGATCTTGCCGGATCGGACCGCCATGCCCAGGAGCCGGACCCTCAGGGGGTGGCCGTAGTCCTTGTTCTCGCTGGTGCAGATTCCGATCACGGCGCCGAGGTTGAGGACGTGCAACGTATCGCCCACGGCCAGGGAGTCCGGCACCTTGCCTACGAAGCCGCGGAGCGCTTGCCTGGCGCCGAGAGCTCCGGCCAGCACATCGTCGCGGGAGACCCGGGCCATCCTGCCCGTGACGAGCTCCACATGGTCGTAGACCCTCTTCTCCTCCAGGGCCTGAACGACCACCACGTTGCCCATCTTGGCCTGGCAGCGATCATTGACGTCCACCACCTCTGGCAGGTGGAGGTTGTAAACGACGGAACCCAGCTTGTTGACCCTGACCTTCATTCCCGCTCCTCGCCTGCTCGCGCCCAAAGTAGTGACGGCAGCCCGTAGATCCGGGAGAATCCCCGGGCCTCGTCACCGGACCATAGTTTCATGTCTTCGCCGTACACGGCAACTCGGGGGTCCATCATCGAGTAGGGACTCCGGGCTCCCGGGATCTCGACCACGCCGCGTCTGAGTCGGACCCGTACGTCGCCGGTGACCCTCTCCTGGCTCGAGGCGAGCATGGCCTCTATGTCGCGCATGACGGGATCGAAGTACTGTGCGCCATGAAGCAGCTGACCGTAGAAGTTGCCGATCTGGTCCTTCCAGAAGGACTGCCAGCCTGACAGAACCAGCTTCTCCAGCTCCCTGTGAGCCTTCAACAGGATCAGGGGCGCCGGCGCGGAGAAGGCCACCCGGCCCTTGATACCCAGGATGGTGTCCCCCATATGGACTCCACGGCCGATGCCGTGCTCCAGGCCGATCCGGTTCAGCTCGACCACCAGGTCGACGCCCCTCAGGTCTCGGTCGTCCAGGCCGACAGGTTCGCCCTTGTGGAACTTGAGGATCATCTCCAATCCCGCCTCGGGAGCTGTCGCGGGATCGGCTCCGGGGTATAGTTCTTCCGGTACGGAATCCCAGGAGCCCTTGGTCTCCTTGCCGCCGATGGTGGTGCCCCAGAGTCCCTCGTTCACGGAGTAGGTAGTGGTCTTCTCCGGCACATCGAAGCCATGTTCCTTGAGATAGGCCGTCTCGTCCTCGCGGCCAATCTCCAGATCCCGGATGGGAGAGAGGCTCTTCATGTTGGGAGCCGTGACGGCGAAGGCCACGTCGAATCGGACCTGATCATTCCCGGCTCCAGTGGAGCCGTGGACCGCTGCGGCGGCTCCCTCCCGGACAGCGAGGCGGGCGATCTCCTGGGCCTGGGAGACGCGCTCCGCCGCAACAGAGAGGGGGTAGACACTCCCCCTGAGAACGTTGGCCTGGATCAGGGGGACCAGGAACTCCCGGTAGAAGGTGTCCTGGGCGTCGACGGTCCGGTGTCCCTCCGCGGCGCCGAGTTCCTTCGATCTGGCAGCGATCTGAGCCAACTCCTCCTGAGAGAATCCGCCCGTGTCGACCGTGACGGTCAGGACCCGGGCTCCGTACTCCTCCTGCAGATAGGTGACGCAGAACGAGGTATCCAGACCTCCAGAGAAGGCGAGCACCACAAGCTGATCCCGCAGGTCGCCGTATCGTTCGAATCGCTTCATGTCACCAGCTCCCTCCCGCCGGAGGCGTCATCGTCCGCCCTCTCTCCTCGAAGTAAGCTTCGATCAGATTTCTGTAGCCAACGATGCCGCCCTCGAAGGCTTCCCGCTCGATGGACTCGTCGGCCTGGTGGGACTGGGTGGGGCAGCCGGGTCCCACGATGATGCCGGGCCGGTGCCGGACGTGGAAGAGGTCCGAGACACCTCCGAAGGCTTTCACTTCCGCTCCGTCGATTCCCCGGGCGGCCGCTTTGACGATCGGCTCCCCTGACCGGGTGTGGACCGGTTGAAACCGGGACGAGAGAACCTCCACCTCGGCGTCGAGGGTCTCCTTCAGCAGAGCCAGGATCTCCTCGTTGCCGTGTTCCGGCGTGGTCCTGCAGTCAAGGGTGACGGTGCACTCCGGGGGAATGACGTTGGACCGGACTCCACCCTGGATCAGGGTGGCCACAACGGTGGGGTGGCCGAGCATGGGGTTTCGCTGGTCAAACCGGAGCTGCTCGACCTTGCCCATCTCCCGGGCTGTCTTGTAGATGGCGTTAACACCCTCCTGAGGCCGGCTGGCATGACCGGCCTGGCCGAGGAACTTGAGCCGGACTTTGAGCAGACCCTTCTGGGCTGTGCAGACATTCATGGATGTGGGCTCTCCGATGACGGCGGCGTCGAAGTCTCCCAGCTGAGGGAGCAACTTCTCCAGGCCCTCGCCTCCCGTCTCCTCGTCGCAGGTGGCGGTGAAGACGACCCGGGTCGAGTCCGGCAGGTCCGCGTCGAGGAAGGCTGCCAGGAGGCCCACAACGGCGGACTTGGCGTCGCCGGAGCCGAGGCCGTAGATCCGGCCGTCTTCCTCCTCGGCGCCGAAGGGGTCCCGGGTCCAGGCATCTGTGGAAGGAACGGTGTCGATGTGAGAGTTGAGCAGCAACGATGGTCCATCGCCTGTGCCTCGCAGGGCAAAGACGTTCCGTCCCGATACGATCGGTTCCAGGCCGTGCTCGGTCAGAAGCTCGGTGAGGTAGAACACGACCCGACCCTCTCCGCCTGAGGCGCTGGGAATTCGGATCAGGTCCTTTAGTACCTCTACAGGGTCTCGCTTCATCTGGTCTTCCTTGCCCGTTTGCGGGGCGCTGCCCCGGTGCTCTTCGTTGCCTTGGTTGCTCGCTTCCTCGGTGGAGTGGCCTCAATGAGGGTACCGGACCCCCGGTCCGTGAAAGTTTCCTCCAGCAGGGCGTGGGGCGTGAGGCCCGAGAGGACGGTACAGCGCTTGACGCCCCGCTCCACGGCCTCCACGGCGGAGGTCAGCTTCGGGAGCATTCCCTTCGTCACGGTCCCGTCCTTCATCAGACCGTGGGCTTCCTTCGGGGTCAACCTGGGAATGACATCTCCCTTGGCCCTGGACCTCATCACTCCGGCCACATTGGTCAGCATCAGCAGCTTGTCGGCCTCCAGGGACTTGGCGATCTCGGTCGCCACCGTATCGGCGTTGATGTTGAAGACGTGACCGGCCTGGTCCGCTCCGAGGCTGGACAGGACGGGAATGTAGTCGTGATCCAGGAGTATTCGGAGCAGGGTGGAGTCCACGCTGACGATGTCGCCGACGTGGCCGAAGTCAATCTCTGACTCGTGCCCCGTGTCGGGGTCCTTCATCTTCCGCTTCGGTCGCCGACGAGCCAGGAGCACACTGGCATCGACGCCTGAGAGACCGACAGCGTGGCCGCCGTGACGGCGAATGCAGGAGAGGATGTCCGTGTTGATCTGACCGGCGAAGACCATCTTGGTCACTTCCAGGGCCGCCCGGTCCGTGATCCGCCTGCCGTCGATGAAGTTCGGCGTCAGGCCGAGCCGCTCGGAGAGTTCGTTGGCCTGAGGACCTCCGCCGTGAACCAGCAGGACTCGGATGCCGACCTTGTTGAGGAAACAGACGTCCTGGCTCAGCATGTCCAGGTTCTCCGGGGACTGCACCACCTCGCCGCCGAGCTTCAGGACGAAGGTCTTGCCCTTGTAGCGGTTGACGAATGGCAGCGCTTCCAGCAGCAGCGATACGTCCTGCATCAGCTGCCTCCGCCTCGTGTCCTCTTCGGGGCTGTGGCGGGTCGGGGCAGGCGACCTGCCAGGGCGGCCATCAAGGCCTTCTGCACGTGGAGCCGGTTCTCGGCCTGGTCGACTACGACAGAGGCCGGGCTGTCCAGGACTTCGTCTGTGACCACCACGTTGCGGCGAACTGGGAGGCAGTGCATGAAGATGCCGCCGTCGGTCCGGGCCATCCCGTCACCGTTGATGATCCACTTCCGGTGCCGGCTCCGGAGCTTCTTCTCCGCCGCCTCGTTGCCGTGGTGTTTCAGGCTTCCCCAGGACTTGGCGTAGACCACGTGAGCACCGTCGAGGGCATCGTCCAGCTTGTGTGATATCTCCAGGGTGGTGCCCAATCGATCGGCGTTCTCCTGCAGTTGCCGCATGACCAGGGGGTCTAGTTCGTATCCCTTCGGGTGGGCCAGGGCGAGGTCCATGCCGGATCGGCCGGCGATGAGGGCAGCCGAGTTGGGGACCGCCGTGGGCAGTGCCTTGGGGTGATGGGTCCAGGCGAGGACGAACTTCTTGCCCCCGGGGCGCTTGAGTTTCTGCCGCACCGTCAACATGTCCGCCAGGCCCTGGCAAGGGTGATAGAGTGAGGACTCCATGTTGATGAGGGGGACGGGAGAGTGGTCGGCGAAACCGGTCACGACCGGATCCTTCCGCTCCTCCTTCCAGTCGCTCCCGGAGGGGAAGCAGCGGACGGCCAGCAAGTCGCAGTAGCGGGCCAGGACAGGAACGGCCTCCTTCAGGTGCTCCGATGCGGCTCCGTCCATCACCACGCCGTCCCGATGCTCGAGCTTCCAGACGCCCTGGCCCACAGCCAGATGAATCGCGTGGCCGCCGAGCTGGAACGTGCCGGCCTCGAAGGAGGTCCTTGTCCTGAGTGAGGGATTGAAGAAGACCATACCCAGCACCTTGCCCTCCAGCAGCTTGCCGTGTCGGCCTCGTGCGAGTTCTTCGGCCAGGTCCAGGAGCGCCTTTAATTCCTGGTCATTCAGGTCCTGGGTGGAGATGAAGTGACGGCCCTCCAGTCCTGCCAGAGGGTTCCTTGCTGGGCTCATTGGGTCTCCTGTTTGCTGTCCGGGACAGTCCGGGACATCCAGTCCCGGGCCGACTGAATCTGGGCGGCGACACTGTCCGGTCCCGTACCTCCCGGGATCTCTCGCCGCTTCAGGCTCGACGCCGGAGAGTAGAGTTCCGTCACATCGGCTTCAAAGAGATCGGACTCCTGCCGGTAGCGATCGACGGAGATACTGGAGAGGGGGATTCCCTTTTCCAGGGCTCCCCGGACCAGTCTTCCCACCACCTCGTGGGCCTTTCGGAATGGCAGGCCCTTCTGCACCAGATAGTCCGCCAGGTCCGTAGCATAGAGCCCGTCGTCCAGCGCTGCGGCCATCCTCTGCCTGTTGAATTGCATTCCCTCCGTGACGCGGCGGAAGACCTCGACGCACTGCCAGGTCGTGGTGAGGAGAGCGAAGAGCCCTGCCTTGTCCTCCTGGAGATCCTTGTTGTAG
>JAJFLN010000565.1 GCA_021772705.1 Candidatus Cloacimonadota bacterium
TGCTGCTGGTCCTGGCAGCCTACTCTGCTTGTTGCCGGCCGCGCTGCTCGTGGCTCCGCAACATGGGCCCGAGAGAGAGGGTGGACCCCTCCCGAAAGCGCTGGTTCCAGAGGCCTCGGGACATGATCTCCGAGGCTGCGAAGATGATCACTCCACCAGCGACGAAGACCAGGAACACCACCGAGGCGATGGCCTCCCCTGGGAGTACCTGGTACGGTTCCAGAGCCGAAGCCAGCGTCTCCATCATCTATCGCTGGCAAGCCGCGGGCGGCCCCGGGAAGACCGGTCGGCAGGCTCGTCATCGCAGTCGAGGTCGAGAGGCGCCTCTGGTTGAAGACGTTGTCCCCGGACCCAGGCGACCACCTCGTCCCGATCGAATCGGATGGAGCGGCCTATCCGGATGACTGGGAGACCCTGCTCTCTCAGTGCATAGAGTGTGCTCCGCTTGACGCGGAGTAAAGCCATCAGCTCTTTGACAGTCAGTAGAGTCATGTCTCGGTTAGTCAGGTGATTCGCGACAGGCCGGGTGAGGCCCAGTCACGACACTCCTCTCATCGACAGGTCCTATCTGACACTTGAGCGCGAGAAACACTGAAAGTTGTACGAACCGGTTCCGGCCCGCCCGAACGCTCCCAAGCCGCTCAGATTGCGGCCTCCTCCGACCCGATGCTAAGATCAGTAGGTCTCATTCAACCGCTGCGGCAACGATTGCAGCCCCCGGCAACTCGACTGCTGACTTGCCACTGCCCCCCCCCGAGAAGGCCGGCCACTCCATGTCATCCAGTCAGGAAGCTCCCCGAGGGGCGGCTTACAACCTCTCGAATTCGGAGAAGAAGATGGCCCGGTCCCTCCTGGAGGGGGGGGTTCTGGGAGCTGCCGAGGTGCGCCGGGCCCTGGAGCACGCCGCCGACGAGAACTGTTCGTTTCAGGCCAGCCTCTTCAAACTGAAGCTGGTGAAGCCCGAGTCGCTGGCCAAGTTGCTAGGTGGAATGGGAGCCACTGGTTCCATGGAGGGGCCGCCTCCAGCAGCCTCCGCCGCCGCTCAGCCAGCGTCGGAGCCCTCGTTGATGGGGGCCGGCCCCGCAGCCTCGTCGGAGGAGTTGCCCACGGGCATGATCCAGGTACCCCATGGACGCAAGGAGGACTCCTCGAAGCGCAAGCGTCTTGGCGAACTGCTGGTCGACAAGGGGATGTTGACGGAGGAGCAGCTGGCAGAAGCCATCGCCTTCGCGGCCAAGGAGAACATCCTTCTCGGTACGGCGCTGGTGACCAAGGAGTTCCTGACGGAGGAGCAGCTATCGGAGCAGATGCTACTCCATTCGGCAGAGGTGAAGAAACTCGTCTCCAAGAGCAAAAGGCTCCGGCTCGGCGACATCCTGCTGGAGCAGCGGGCCATCACCCAGGAGCAGCTGACCCAGGCGCTGGAACATGCCAGGACTCACCGCCAGCGACTCGGTGAGGCGCTGATCGAACAAGGCGTCGTCAAGGACCGGGACATCGCCGTGGCTCTCTCCAAACAGATGGCCCTGCCCTACGTGAACCTGGCCAAGCATCCGCCGGACCCGACAGCGATCATCAAGGTGCCCAAGCGCCTCTGTCTGAAGAACGAGCTGATGCCCTTCCGCATCGAGGGCAAGATGCTCACTGTGGCGCTGGTGGACCCCTTGAACGTCCTGGCCCTGGATGACATCCAGAACCTGACGGGCCTCAACGTGCTGCCGGTGATCATCACCAAGTCCGACTTCGACGCCGCCGTGAAGAACTATCTGGGGGAGGAGGAGGACCTGCTCGAGATGCTCGACACGTCCTCCACCGATGCAAGCAGCTCAGGAGTCGAGACGGGCTTCACTGAGGATGCCGGTCCCATCGTCAGCCTCATCAACAAGATGATAGCAACAGCCGTTCAGAAGGGGGCCAGTGACATCCACATCGATCCGGCGGAGACGGAGCTCCGGGTCCGATTCCGCGTCGACGGAGTATTGACGGACATCATGTCGCCCCCCAAGGATGCGGCGCCGGCAATCGCGAGCCGCATCAAGGTGCTCTGCAACCTGGACATCGCCGAGAACCGTCTGCCTCAGGACGGCAAGTTCAGGATGAAGATCGACTCCCGGCCCTTCGACTTCCGCGTCTCAGTCCTGCCCGTGGTCTGGGGGCAGAAGATCGTCATCCGGCTCCTCGACCAGAGCCGCTCCCAGATTTCCATGGACGAGCTGGGGATGGAATCGGACGCCTTGAAGAACTTCAGATGGGGCATCCATCAACCGAATGGAATCGTACTCGTTACGGGACCGACGGGCAGCGGCAAGAGCACCACCCTGTACTCGGCGCTCTTCGAGCTGCAGGATCCCAAGGTCAACATCCATACTGCGGAAGACCCGGTGGAATTCTCCGTCACCGGCATCACCCAGGTAGCGGTCAAGCCGGACATCGGCCTCACCTTCGCATCGGCCCTCAGGTCCTTCCTCCGCCAGGATCCCGACGTTATTCTCCTGGGCGAGATCCGAGACCTGGACAGCGCCAACATCGCATTCAAGGCGGCCATGACAGGCCATCTGGTTCTCTCGACGCTCCACACCAACGACGCCATTGGCACCATCGACCGTCTCATCACCATGGGAATCGATCGGTTCGTGATCGCCTCGTCGCTCAAGGTGATCCTGGCTCAGCGATTGATCCGAAAGCTCTGCACCGAATGCCGGGAAGACGACCCGGTACCCCGGGAACAGCTCCTGGAATGGGGACTGACTGACAACCTGGCCAGACGGGCAGGCATCGACGGACGAGCAACCCACATTCCCCTGAAGAAGCCAGTGGGCTGCCGGGAGTGCAACGAGGGTTACAAGGGGAGAATGGGCATCCATGAGGTGCTTGCCTTCTCGGAGTCCTTCCGGGAGATGCTCATCGCCGGTGCCTCGAACTTCAGCCTTCAAGAGGCGGCCGTGGAAGAGGGGATGCTGACACTCCGGGACTCGGCCATGCTGCAGGTCCTCCGGGGAATCTCCGGCCTGGACGAAGTCACGCGACTGACCACATCCAGCCCGTCCAAAACCGAGCGAGAGGGCTATCGCCTGGACGACGCTGATGAGAAAGAAGCTCCGCCAGGCCAGTCAGGAGCCGGGGCAGTCGCTCCGGCGCTCTCGGTGGACCTGTCCGGCGTAGGTGACTTGATCGATCGGCTGGACAAGCTCTCTAAAGTCACAACCCCCGCGGACTTTGCTCGGCCTCTCAGCACGGCATCCAGGGTTGCGGGGGATCTGGTCCGGTCTCTGGCCAATGGGAGCAAGGACTCCAAGCGCCACGCTCGGCTCCTGGAGCTCTTCCTGAACAACATGAAGGACTTCGCTGACAACCGATCCGTCGCCGCAAAGGAAACTGATGTAAACGGTGTCGTCCGGGAGCAGATCGTGCCGGCCCTGAAGTCCCTCTCGGCCCGGGCTCGACTGATTTCGGGAAACGCCATCACCCCGGACAAGCTGAAGTTCACCACCTCCCTGGCGAAGGACTTGCCCCAAGGCTGGGTGGACACTGAAATGCTCCAGATCTGTCTGGAGCAGGTACTGGTGAACTCACTCTGCTTTCTCAAGGCAGGGGGACGTCTGGGCGTCACGACCAAGCGGGTTCTCGATGGCGACCGGGAGTTCGCCGAGATCAGCGTTCTCGACAGCGGCCCTGGGCTGGAGAAGTCACTTGGCGAAGTCACTCAGCCAGGCATCAGCAGTCATACCAACGGACTGGGTCTGGGCCTGGCTATCGTTCAGCGATACATCTCTCAGATGAAGGGCCGAGTGGAGATCAAGAGCAAGCCTGGCAAGGGCTGCCTGGTCAAGTTCCGTCTGCCTGCTCGGTGATCCCGGTCCACAGAAGCTACTGAGCCGTCATCTGTCGCCTGGCGGCACTGTAGGTGCGGGTTGCTTCCTCAAACCTCTTGGTTGCCTCAGCGATGGCGGAGGGATTGCTCGACCCCATGGCGGTCTGCAGATCTTGGTAGGCATCCATGTAGGACTGCCGCATGGCCGCCAGGTTGTCCGCCGGCGCCACTGCCGAGACCGCATCCGATCCGGCCCCGGCGGCGTCGGAGGCTCGGACCTCTGGCTCCTCCGCTCCAGCGCTCTCGGTGGTCTCTTCACCAGACGCTGCGCTTGCCACTTCCTGCGTCTCCTCTTCCCCTGCCGTGGCGCCGTCCGCCGAATCGGCCTGCGTCCCGGACGTGGGAATTCGATCCAGCAAGTTCTGCAACTCATCGGGTGTGAGACGATAGGTCTCGGACCCGCGAGTTTCGGAGGCCGAGCCGGAGCCGACAGGAGGAATCAGGTATCGAGGGTTGAAGCTCCCCGCCGTCATCTGGGCGCTCTCGAGGGCATCCTTGGCCTTCTCCATGTCTCGCCAGGCGAAGAACTTGGAGATGAAGTTCAGGAAGGAAGTGCTGTGATACCGGTACTGCAGGTAGAGATACTGTTGCTGAACCTGAGCAAGCTGACCCTCAGCCTGACCCTTGAGGTTCATGTAGAGGCTGCGGGAACCATCCACCGAAAGGGGATCGTTGTTCAGGGACAGGACTTCTTCGATGCTCGTCTTGGCGAACTCGACGTTGCCTTGAGCCACGTAGACCCTGGCGAGACCGTACCAGGCCCTGCTGACCAGGGGCGAGGTATCGGGGGCTATATTGACGACCTTCTGGAAATCCTGGATGGCTGCATCCAAGTACCCTGCGGCAAGAAGGGCTTCCCCTTCGGCGACAAGGAACTCGGGACTCGCGTTCGGTGGCGGTCCCGGCTGTGGCGGCAGTTCGGCGACTCCGCCAAGGATGCTTGCCTGGGCTTCCTGTGTGGTGACCGAATCCCCGCTCTGGGCCTGTACATTGACAGTACAGAGCAGAGTGGCTATCATCGCCAGCCCTGTGATTCCGATCTTCATGACTCCTCCTGCGCTTATTATTGATATCCAACACAACAGTCCGGGTATACGGACATGAACCACTACGATAACAATCTTCAGAATGTTTCAACCAAACAAGAGACCCCTCTATCTGGCTCCCATGGCCGGTTTTACCGACCCTCCCTTCCGGGCCCTGTGCCATGAAGGTGGCGCCGATGTGGTGGTGGCCGAGATGGTCAGCTCCAAGGCCGTGGTCCGGCGCAACCCCAAGACCCTGGGCATGCTCCGAAGCTATCCCGGCGAGCGACCCGTCATCTGGCAGATATTCGGCTGCGATGGCTTCGAACTCGCCGATGCCGCCGCCTACATCGAGAGTCTGGGCGAGTCCGATGGCATCGACATCAACATGGGCTGTCCCATGCCGAAGATCACCGGTCCCGGCTCAGGCGCCGCACTGATGAAGGACGTGGAGAGCACCCGGCGGAAGCTCGAGCAGGTAGTGAGAGCTGTCAAGTTGCCAGTCTCGGCCAAGATGCGCAGCGGGTGGGACTCCAGATCCATCGTCGCTCCCGACATGGCCCAGGCCGCCGCCGACGCAGGCTGCCAGCATGTCTGCGTCCACGGCAGGACCAGCAAGCAGCTCTACCAGGGCCAGTCGGATCTGGAGGTCATCGCCCGGGTGAAGGAAGCCAGTCCCATCCCGGTCATCGGCAACGGAGACATATCCACCCCGGAGGACGCCTTGAGAATGCTGCGAGAGACCGGGTGCGACGGAGTCGGAATCGCCCGAGGCGCGCTGGGCAACCCCTGGATCTTCAGCCGTATCAAGCGATTCTTTGAGACAGGCGAGCTCGCTCCGGAGCCGACCTGGATGGAGAAGGTCGCCGGAGCAGCCCGCCACTTCACCCGAGCCTGGAATTTCCATCAACGGGACGAGAATGCCTACCGGGGCCTGAAGGGCCACCTGGTCAAGTACTTCACAGGCCACCCGGGCTCGGCGGACCTGAGGCGGGGAGTCGGCTCCGTCACATGCAACGAGGAGATGGAGCTGCTGATCCTGGGAGCCGCCGGAGGCAACCGGATCATGGAGGCGACTCTGGAGCTTCCAGGCCTGACGGAACGGGCTCGATCCTCGGCGGCGCAAGCGGCCGGATCAGATCATCCTCGGTGAAGGCCTGCAAATCTGGACCGGAAGACAAGATCTGAAACTCGCCTCGGTCGAGGATGTAGGGAGTTCCCCAGGGGTCGAGCAACTCCTGACCCTTCAGGGCTCGAACCTCCGAGAGGGATTCCGGCAGCTGATCCGGGTCGATGAGACCGACGCGATGAGCCTCGACAGCGTCCCGTATTCGCCTCAGCTCCGTTCGGGCCACACTCAGCTGCTGACCCTGCTTCACGGAGGAGTAGTACCAGGAGGCGAGGCCCACCAGGAATGAGAGCAGAAACATGGTGGACAGGAGTTCCACCAGGGTGAACCCTCGCCTTCCGGTTCGGAGAGAAACCGAAGAGCCCCGCCGCTGTCCCCCGAATCTGCCGGCAAGCACGGGTCAATCTCCCGGTGTTGCGGGTGGGTCTGGAAACTCGAGAACTCGCAACACTCGACGAATCTTGACCTCGTCAAAGGGCTTGACGATGAAGTTTGACGCTCCCAGTCCAAGGGCCTCCAGGACGATCTTCCTCTGACCCATGGCGCTGACCATGATGACGATGATCGATGGATCCATCGCCTTGATCCGCCGTAGCGCCTCCAGCCCGTCGACGGTGGGCATGACGATGTCCATGGTCACCAGATCCGGCCGATGGTTGCGACAGAACTCGATGGCATCGGCCCCGTTTCCCACGTCACCCACGACCTGATAGCCCTCAGTGTCGAGAAGCTTGACCAGGGCCTGCCGCATGAAGCCACTGTCATCCACGACCAGGGCTGTTGGTTTCCGCGCCACCTTGACCTCCGAAGTCGCAGGAGCATATCAACGAGTAGGGATCCGGTCAAGTAGTCCCGTCAGGGACGGGTGCATGTCTGCTGGGCGGGCGGAAACTAACGTAGAAGAGGTGCTTGAGTGTGAGGGATGACGCAACGGGGGATCCGGGGACACACGACTGGACCCGAATTCCAGAGGT
>JAJFLN010000566.1 GCA_021772705.1 Candidatus Cloacimonadota bacterium
CCGATGCCCATGAGGGTCACGGTGCCGGCCACGCTGGAGCCGAACCGGACCAGCTTGGTGAGGAACTCCTCCATGATGATGATCAAGTTTGCCTGGAACTCGACGTGGTACTCCCGGTCGGACCGCTTCTCCACCACGGTGATCAAGAAATCCAGGTTCAGGGGGCCGTTGGTCTGGACCTTGCTTCCCAGCATCTCCTCCAGCTTGGCGTCGATGCGAGGATGAGGCTTGTCGAAGTTCAACTCCACCACGCCGTCGAGGTCGATGAACACCCGGTGGCGCTGGTCCATGGTCATGGAGACCAGCTCCAGATCGACTCGCTCGGCCCGTGTAAGACGCTCGGTGAGCCGCTCCAGGCAGCCCTTCAAGGACTGGAAGATCTTCTGGTAGAGCCTGCCTCGCCGGGTCTTCTCGTCGGCGACCCTCGCCACCGCCACTTCCTGGGAGCCGAGCAGGAACGTCTCGGAGTCCGGGGCCGGAGCTGCCGTCAGGGGCAGGGGACAGAAGGTGAGGAGAAGGAACCCCAGAAGGGCGAGAGTGAGATTTCGGGTTGATAGAGTCATGGTCACGCTCCAGTCGGGACTATCCAGACTACGATCATGAATGGCCAAAGGTTACAGGGTGACCGGCTCACTCCGTCAGGAGAGCGATCCCCTTCAGCCCCCCGTTCTTCACACCCAGTCGCCGGGTCCCCGGGAGGCTCTGAAGTTCGATCTGGATCTCGTTGTTACCCTCTTGCAGGACCCGGGGGTCGAAGAGCTGGCACATGAGGGGTACCTTGCGAGGCCTCCAGTCCGGGTAGACCGAGGGGTCATTGGCGAACAGGAGCTTCAACTTGTTGTTGATGGTGACGGCGAATCGCAACTCCCGCGGCAGATAGGGTTCCAGAAGAACCAGCTCCGCCCGTTTCAGCTTGTGGACACGCCGGAGTGTGAAACTGATGCGCTGGGGCCCCACCCGCTCCGGGATGGTTCCGAAGAACGCGGCCCGCACGGTGTCGAATTCATCGAACGGTGTGGCGAAGATCTGGGGGGCCGGCATGCTCTTCTTGAACGCAGGGCTCGTGTCGTCCAGCCAGGTCTCATAGCGTGTGGCGTACTCCTTGCCCGTCACCGCGGCGGCCCCGCTCTCGAAGGGCAGCCCGATCATGGCCGCGTAGCGATCCAGATCCAAAAGCGGCTCCAGGAGCGAGAGGGCCGCGATCTCGATGTCGATCGGCAGGGACGTACCCTCCAGGGCGCCTCGGCTCATTCGCAACATGGCTTCCAGGTCGTCGCTGAAGGGCAGGGAGGCGAGCTTCTGAGTCAGTTCACCGGCCAGTTTCACCGCCACCGGGTCCCCCGGCGACAGCGTGTGGTAGTAACGGAGCTTGTGCCGGCCGTTCAGGACGAGTCCGTCCTCCGCCAGATCGTCGTAAACCGCCGAGATGTCCAGCTTCGTTCTCGGGGCCTCGACGGCTCGCGCAGGCAGCCTGGAGTCGATCCGCTCCTCGACGAACTGGGCCAGGTCGACACGGCTGAGAGCTGTCACCAGTTTCTTCGTCAGCTCCGGTAGCAGGGTTTCCCGGAGCCGCCCACGGATCTTGTCGGTGTCGAAGGTGACTTTCTCACCGTCCACGTCGTCGAACTCGATGGAGAAGGGCTCCTGGTCGAGGGAAAAGGACTTCAGGAGTATCCGGTGTTCCGTGGTCTCCGAATCCTCCGTCACTTCCTCGGCTCCGTGTTTTACGGTGCAACGGGTCCGGATGGGAGTGATGAAACGGAATTCCCACTTGTCTCCCACTCGCTTGAGCGACAGGGGCTCCAGATGGACCGCTGGGGTCCTGAATGGATAGTCCAGGGAGGAGCTCTCGTCGGGGTAGAGAATCCGGAGCCGGTACTCCTTGTTGGCAGAGAGATCCGTGAGGATGATCCGGTGCTTCAAGGTGGCCTCGGTACCGGAAGAGAGCTCCTGGGGCACTCCATTCAGATTCATCCAGCGAATGCGGCTCTGGTACGGTGTCGGGCTGGTCCAGGTCACAGCGGCACGAGTCGGGCTGCAGCGAATTCTGAGACGTTTCACGGCGTACCCGGCTCGAACATTGTCCCGGTAGAGGCTCAAACCGACCGCGCCGATCAGGACGATGGAGACGAGGATTCCGGCGACGGCCTTGAGCCGTTGAGCCAGCCGGACCTCCTCTACCTTCACCCGGGACTTCTCGTTGGCAGACCACTCGGCCGTGACCGCCGCGGGTCCAGCCAGACGGTTTCGCCCGGAGTCCCGGTCCTGCGGCCTGGCCTCCTGAGGCTCTGTCTCCTTGGATGGCTCCTCCGGCCCGAGGCGCTGGATCGCCTGTCCTCTGGCCACCCGCTCCAGGTCCTCTGAGAGACTCTCGGCATCGGGATACCGATGGGCGGCCTCCCTGGCGATACAGTTGAGAACCAGGGTGTCCACCTCGACAGGCAACTCCGGGACGTGGGCTGAGGGAGGCCGCGCCGTGCCGTGCAAAATGAGCTGAAATACTTGATCCGGTCTGTCGGCGTGGAAGGGCAGCTTCGCCGTCAACATGGCGTAGAGAATCACGCCGAACTGATAGACGTCGCTGGCTGGACCGACTCCCTTTCCCCGAACCATCTCCGGTGACATGTAGTAGGGCGTTCCCACTGCTGTGCCTGTCCGGGTAATGCCCGTGGCCAGCAGGTCCTTCACGAGGCCGAAGTCGGTGATGATCGCTGTCCCATTCTCATCCATCATGATGTTTGCCGGCTTCAGATCGCGGTGGACGATGCCCTGGGGAAAGTAACACTTGAATGCCTCGCACAGGTCTCTGGCGATCCCCAGAGCATCCTTCAGTGGCAGGGGACCCTTCTCCTTCAGCAGGTCATTGAGGCTCCTGGCGCGCAGGAGCTCCATGGCATAGAAGTAGACACCCTCTTCGTGACCGCAGTCGAAGACCCGCACGATGTTCGGATGGGAGAGACGGGCGCTGACGTTCATCTCCTTCCTGAATCGTTTCAGGACCTCACTCGTATTGGCACCGGCGGGAGGTTCGAGGCACTTGACCGCCACAGGACGATCCAGGCCCTTTTGAATGGCCTGATAAACAGTACCCATCCCTCCTCGGCCGAGCTGTTTCTGCAGCAGATATTTCCCTAGCCGGGTTCCTTCGCCGATCATCGAAACGGAGCACCACTCTATCATGCCTCCCGGCCGCATTCACGGCTGATCCGGAGCCAGGGAGCGTGCCATCCTGGGTGGCTGCCGCCACTGAATATCACGGAGATCACAGAGACCACAGAGGACACGGAGGTTTTTGATGGAGAAGAACCTCTGTGATCTCTGAGGCCTCGGTGCCCTCTGTGTAACTTCCCATGTCATCGCAGTCGAAGCCACCACCTCTGGCCCACATGACAGATGGACGGTCCGAGTGGACCGTCCATCCTGAAGCCTGTGACTGGCCCGGCGGTGATGCCCCGGGGCCAGAACTCTATCGCAGTGGGTAAATGTCGTAGAGGCTGAAGAAGTTGGAGACCTTGGTCCGGCTCCGCAGATCCGTTCCTGTCGAGGGCCGCTGCTTGTCCAGGGAGTTCTTGAGGAAGAGCATCACTGAAGGCAGATTCTGGTTGCAGATCGGCTCGATCTCGCTCTCGGGTGGCACGAACTGCTTGCCCAGCTCGAAGGTGTAGGCCCAGGCGCCGTACTCCTTGTAGAAGGTGTCATCCGTGGCGCCGCCCGCGGTGTAGAGAATCCGCGAGACCTGACCAGGCCGGTAACCGTTCAGGGCTGCCATGGCATCGGCGCGCTGCTTGTACTCGCCAGCGTCAGGGGTGGCGGACTTGTCGTAGCCCCAGGGGTACAGGATCAGCTCGCTGTAGCTGTGGAAGGAGAGGGCCGATACGAATCGCTTCTCTTCGAAGAGCTGCAGCAGGGCGCGAGTCTCTCGCTCCGACTTGGGCTCCGTGCCCCGGTACGTGTCGGACCGGGACCATCGGGAAGAACCGGTGCCCCATCCGATTGGGAAGTTGCGGTTCACATCGACGCCGAAGCTGCCGCCGCCGTTGGGCCTGCGATTCTTGCGCCACATCTTGTACTCGGTCTGGGAGTAGACGTGGCCGTCAGGATTGGTGACGGGCAGGATGTAGATGACCAGGCCGTCCAGAAGGCGAGTGACCTCGGCGTCGTTGCCGTAGCCCGCCAGCAGCTGGTTCAGGAGGAACATGGGCATTTCGGCGGAGATCCACTCTCGGGCGTGGGTCAGGCCGAAGATGAGCACGTGAGACTTGTCGCCTGTCAGGCCTGCCGTACCGGTCAGGCGGACGGCTGTCATATCCCGGCCTTCGTGGGTCTGGCCGATGGTCTCGACCTGAAGGAGCTGAGGGTACTGAGAGCTGAGGGCATTCAGCTCTTCCACCGTCTCCTGGTAGGAGTGGTAGGCGCCCTCGGATCCCTTGGCCCGGAACTCGGCCAGCTCGTCGTCGATATCTTCCCGTACGATGTTG
Organism: Candidatus Cloacimonadota bacterium; assembly: GCA_021772705.1. Classification (GTDB taxonomy): domain Bacteria; phylum Muiribacteriota; class UBA6191; order JACPRK01; family JACPRK01; genus OFTM100. Next base: position 4,479 of record JAJFLN010000566.1, read on the forward strand.
ACCTGAGTCAGGGACGCTTCGGTCTCGGCCAGCTTCGGTGCATCCAGTGCTCCGAGCAGCTCGGAAGAAGCGTCCTTCTTGATGGCGACGGCGTGATCGTCATGGACTTCGATGATGTCCCAGACGCCGGACTCGTTCAGCACGTCGAGCTGGGCCGTATCGGTGTAGCGGAAGCTGACGAGCTTACCCGTCGAATCCGTCGTGTCGGCAACAACCGATCCGGTCAACGCCAAGGTGGCGCTCAGACACAGGGCGGTCGAGATTAGTCCGATCGTTCCAGAAGCCATGATTCTCCTCCCAGAGGGGGTCATTACTGGTTACTTCCCTAAAGATACTCGATTCTTCTAGTTTCTGATGCTTCTCATATCAGGACAGAGCCGAGCAGGATAACAGACGACAATAGAAGTGACAACCCCATGAATCGTCCGAAGATGGCCTGAAGATGGGATGCGAAACTGCGTAGTTAGTTGCCGTCCGGAAACCCACAATCCGTTCGCCCCACTATGGATGCGGGCATCCATAGTAGACGATATGGCCGCCCGCTCCATTCATCCCCTTCGGCGTAGCTCAGGACATGCTTCGACAGGCTCAGACGATATGGCCGCCCGCTCCATTCATCCCCTTCGGCGTAGCTCAGGACATGCTTCGACAGGCTCAGGACGAAC
>JAJFLN010000567.1 GCA_021772705.1 Candidatus Cloacimonadota bacterium
AACCTGATGGCCGAGTGGGACGCTCACCGGCAGGGCACCGGCGTCATGGCCTACTGGCACGTGGAGACGAACGCGCTGTGCATTCACGCGAAGCTCAAGACCTGCAGCTCCTCAGAGGGACTGAACGTCGTCGAGAACGGGAACTCCATCATCGAGTTCATCTTCTTCGCACGCAAGGCAGAGCTTCAGACCAACGACCCCGAAATGCAGGAACTCTTCTTCCTGTGCTTTCGCCTTCTCCAGCCAGGCGAACCGCCCCTTGCGCGGGCAGCGGCTCCGGCGGTATTCAGTGGGTGTGAAACCGATCTTCGACGACGGAGACCTGAAGTGAATCCAGGAGGCGGTTAGGGGCGCCGAGAGGCGGTCCGCTGGCGAGATCGTGACGGTCGTCGCCGCGCCTCACAGCCCTTCGGCCCCCCGCCACTCACCCCCCGAACGCCAGATCCCGGAGGAAGAGGGCGATCGGTGGGAAGAGCATCAGCAGTACCGAGGCGAGGAGGAGCATCGCCACGAAGGGTGGGGTTCCCCGGATGATGTCGAGGTAGGGCCGCTTGAATATGGCGATGGCCGTGAAGATGTCGCAGCCGAAGGGTGGCGTCGCCGAGCCGATGGCCACCTGGAGCGTCACCAGGACCCCGACGAGGACCGGATCGATTCCGGCGCCGACGGCGATGGGGTGGAAGATGGGTGTCAGGATCAGGATGACCACGATCGGGTCAACGAACATGCAGCCGACGAAGAAAGCCGCCGCGATGGAGGCGAGGATCACCATCGGGTCGGAGGCCGAGGTAAGGCCCAGGGTCTCGTTGATGAGGCGGGTCGGCAGCTCGGCGAAGGAGATGATCCAGGAGAAGGCTGCCCCGGCACCGACGAGGATGAAGACCACCGCCGTGACGAGACCCGTCGAGAGGGCGACGTCGGGCAGGTCCTTCAGGGCGACCTCGCGGTAGACGATCACCTCGAGGAAGATCGCGTAGAGCACGGAGACGGCGGCGGCCTCCGTGGGGCTGAAGATGCCCGAGTAGATGCCTCCGATGATGATGACCGGGAAGCCGAGGGGGAGGAGGGCCTTCCGGATGGACTGAAGCCTTTCACTCCAGGAGGCGCGGGGCAGCGGGGGGATCTCCATCCGGATCGAGGCGAAGTAGCAGTAGGCGCAGAACATGGCCAGGATCAGGAGGCCCGGCCCGATCCCGGCGATGAACATCTCGCCGATGGAGGCGCCCGAGACGACCCCGTAGACGATCATCCCGATGCTGGGGGGGATCAGCAAGGCAATGTCGCTGGCATTGATGATCAGGGCCGTGGCGAAGGTATCCGGGTAGCCGGCCTGGAGCATTTTTGGCCGGAGGGGGCCGCCGATGGCGACGACCGTCGCCTGGGTCGATCCCGAGACGGCCCCGAAGAGGGTGCAGCTGATGGCTGTGGTCATCGGCAGGCCCCCTCGGACGTGTCCGACGAAGGTCATGACCAGATCGAGGAGGCGGTCCGAGGAGTGGCCCCGGGTCATTATCTCGGCGGCCATGATGAACATCGGGACGGCGATCAGCGCCGCCGGCTTGATACCGCCGATCATCTGCTGGACCACGATGGCCGGCTCCAGATCAGGGAAGTAGAAGAGGAAGCAGCCGAGGGTCGCCGACAGCAGGGGGACCATCATCGGAAACCCGAAAAGCAGCAGCCCGAGCATGACCACGAGGATCATCCAGGTCACGGCGTGGCCTCCTGCTGCTCAATGGATCGAGGTCTGTCTGGAGCCGCTCCAGGACCGTGTAGAAGAGTGACTCCGCCGCGAGGTCGCGCGAAGGGCTCGCGGGCAACAAGGGAGCTTCTTGCCGGCGGAAGGCGTACTTCAGTACGTCGACGTCGGCGAGGAGCGACCGACACGGTCCGCGGACGCTGTAGCCGATCGCAGCAGGAGGCATTCTCCGACACTTTTCTAGACACCGGCGGGTGGCTCCTCCTGGTACTCGTCCTTGTGATGGAAAGCGAGATACGGCTCGTCGGAGGTGAGGTTCCGGATCAGCGTCAGGACGTACTGGACGCCGGCGAGCATAAGGCCGACGGGCACCGGAAGATAGAGCACCCAGTACGGCACGTCCATGGCCGGGGAACGGGTGCCGAGGACGAACACGGTGTGGATGTACTGGAGCGAGTAGGCGGCCAGGAGGAACATCAGAGCCGCCGTGACGGCGGCGATGACGCTCATGAGCAGGCGCCGGCCCCGCGTCGACAGCTGGTCGTAGAGCGCCGACATCCGGATGTGGCGGCCCTCGCCGGCGGCGTAGCTCAGGCCGACGAAGGTGACGACGATGATGAAGGACTGGGAGAGCTCCTCGGCGAAGGTGAGGGAGGAGTTGAGGACGGCCCGGAAGAAGACATTGGCGACGGTCACCGCGGCGATGACCAGGATGCTGAAGGCGAGAATTCGTTCCTCCAGAAGCCGGACGAGTCGGAAGACTCGGTCGAAGGCCGGCGTTTCTTCAGGAGCTTCGTTGCCATTGCATTGATTCGTCATGCGATGATTTCCTGCGACATGGTAGCATTCCGGAGTGCGCCCCAGTTCCATGCTCTTTCTGATCGTCTTGCTGGCGCTCCACGCGGCCGGTTGCGGCAGCGCGGGGGGAGGCGGCACGACCTGGCGATTCGCCATCGAGGAGATCCAGGGCAGCGTACAGGATGCCTACGCCCAGGAGTTCAAGCGTCTGGTCGAGGAAGATTCAGGAGGCCGCATTGGCGTCACGGTCTATCCCTACGGCACTCTCGGGACCTCGGATCAGATCACGGAGCAGCTTCACCTGGGGGCGATCCAGATCGCCACGGCCTCCCCGGGCCACATCGGGAAGCTCATCCCGGAGCTGCAGGCCTTCCTGCTCCACTACGTGCTCTCGGAGGACCCCCGGGTGAACCGGGAGCTCATCGGCGGTTCGACGCGGCTCCGACAGGCGATGAACGACCTCTACTTGCGGAAGGACTTCCGGTTCCTCACGCTGCTGCCTGAAGGCGAGCAGGTCTGGACGACGAAGCGACCCGTCAGGGAGCCGGCCGACTTCGATGGAATGAAGTTCCGGGTCATGACGTCGCCGGTGTTGCTGGAGTCCTACGCGGCCTACGGGGCGAACCCCACGCCACTGCCATACGCGGAGGTCTACAGCGCCCTGCAGCTCAGCATGATCGACGGCCAGGTGAACCCGGTCTTCGCCATCGAGGAGATGAGCTTCTACGAGGTGACGGACTATCTGATCTTTCCGGGACACTCCCAGTCCGTCACGACGGTCGTCGCTAACGGGCGGTTCCTGGACTCTCTCGACGCGAAGGATCGGGAGCTGCTGAACCGGACGGTGGAGCGGCTCGACGACTACATCTTCAAGGTCCAGGAGGAGTACAACACGGCGCGGCTCCAGATCATCCGGGAGAAGAAGTCCGATGTGAAGGTGATCCGTCTCACCGAGCAACAGCGGGCCCGGTTCCGGGAGAAGGCCGGCGACGTGCAAGCTCGCTTCGGCGCCCTGGCCGGACCGGGGGGGAAGCAGTTTCTCGAGCTGCTGCTTCAGGAGGTCGAGGCGGCCCGGCGGCGCGTGAGCGCCAGGACCGAGGCTCCGCGGGTAAAGAACGGAAGGGTCTACTGAGCTGTCGACTCCGGGACCAGCAGCGGTGAGGCGTCGATGTCCTTCGCGTCCATCAGCTCTGTGATCGTCTCGAGGGCGTTCAGCAGCTCCAGCCGGACCGGCTCTTCCAGGTCCGAGTACCGGGCGATGAAGATCTCCTGCAAGGGCGCTGGCAAGGCCAGGTACCGATCGAGCCCCCGGTCGGTGAGGGAAAGGCGCAGTTGATGTTGTAGCGGCCAGCCCGATGGTCTCGAGAACGAAGTCATCCGGGTGTGTTGCTTTGATACCGAGAGGGGCGAACGCATCTTCGCTGGTGACACGATTGTTGAGTCCAGGCTCCTTGCCTGCTGGTAACATATAAGGTACCTTCATTCATGAGTTACCGGGTTGTAGAGCTGCTTCTCGAAGATGGCAGCAGCCCCTATGCCGACTGGTTCGCCACGCTCGATCCTGTTACGGCCGCCAAGATCACGGTGGCAAAGCTGCGTATCGAACAGGGGAACCTTTCCAATGTGGAGTGGTTTCGAGGGATCGGTGAATACAAGATCAACTGGGGACCGGGTTATCGGGTTTACCTCGCCAGGGACGGTATGACGATCATCGTCCTTCTTGGAGGCGGGACAAAGAGACGGCAGCAGAAGGACATAGACCGCAGCGTCCTGCTATGGCAAGGCTACAAGCGGAGAAAGGGGAAGTAGGTATGGCGCTGACCAGGCACTTCAAAGAGACCATAGTTTCGCGAGTCAAGAGTGAGCCGGCGTTCGCCCGTGCTCTTCTGGAGGAGGCGGTGTCGCTCTTGCTAAACGGGGACCCGGAGACAGCCAAACTCATTCTTCGCGACTTGGTCAACGCAACGATTGGTTTCGAGGCCCTGGCCGGAGATCTTCATAAACCCAGCAAGAGCCTTCACCGGATGCTATCGCTAGCTGGCAACCCGACTATGGAAAACCTGTCGGCGATTCTCGTAGCGATCAAGAAGGCGCTTCGTGTCGATATCCAGACGGTTGTTTCCCCGATGACGGTCTAACCTGGCCTGGGGCCAAGATTTGTGGAACCCGCGTTGCCGAGAGAGGTTTGAGCGCCCGTAGGGCGCGGAATATCGGCCGCAGGCCGGTACCGAAGGCGCAGCTATGTTTCCGATGGTCCAAGAAAACCCTACAAAAACCAGTCGATTGCGTGCCAGCACAGGAAACTACGAAATCGAAAGTGGTTGCCCAGCTCGTGCGACCGGCCAGGCGCGAAAGGCTAGGCTATGAGGAGTTCCTCTACGTCTGCCAGCAGGCCAGGAAGAAGCTCGGGCTACTGAAGCCAAAGAAAGAGCAGAAGCTTTCCAAGCTGCTACACGAGGCCGATCTCAAGCGCTTCTTCCGAGTCATCTCCGACTGCGGCGACGTGCAGCACGAAATCATGCTCAAGCTGCTCTTCTACACGGCCGTCCGGGTGAGCGAACTGGTTCGGATCCGTGTCGGCGACGTGGACCTGGACAACTACCAGATCTTCATAGACCAGGGCAAGGGCGGGAAGGACCGCTACATCCTCTTCCCTGCCAGCTTCCGGCTGGTGCTCAAGAGCCACCTCGGTGCCAACCCGAAGAACACGTTTCTCTTCGAGACCCGCCGGTACGGACCGTTCACCGCTAGGCGCGTGCAGCAGATCGTTCAGGGGTACCGCCAGAAGGCCGGCATCCAGGCTCCTGTTCATCCGCACTTGTTCCGCCATCAGATGCTCACGTACCTGACCTCGCGTGGGCTGTCCGACGCGCAGATCCAGCTCATCTCGGGCCACGAGAGCAAGAAGAGCCTCGAGGTCTATCAGCACCTCTCGCTCGAGGACGTCCAGGATGCGTACCAGGATGCCGTACAGTCACTCGACGTATAGGTCGACGCCGCTACTTTGCGGCCGGTTACACGAATGTTGGGTCTACCCCAAGCTGCGCTCGCGCCATTGTGTACCTCTCCGGGAGACATGATCCCGTCAGAGAGCCAAGGCAAGCTAGGCACTTGATGGCAAGAGCCATCGTGGTTTTCCTCTGCCACCAGCCAGGGTCCGGAGACCCCCGAAGCCTGAAGCCCGAAGCCCGAAGCCCGAAGCCTGAAGCCCGAGGTCCGAAGCCCGCCTCAAGCCTTAACGAGCTCCCGGAAGAAGCTCACGTCCTCGCGCATCTCGGGACTCAGGTTGCTGTAGTTGGCGTCGCTCACAAGATCCTCGAGCCAGGGTAGAGTCTCGGGCAGGCAGAGGCGGCCCAATCCTCGGGCGGCCCACTCCCGGAGGAAGGGATCTGGATCTGTCATCAGGTCCTGAAAACGGGAGCAGGCGCCTAGGTGGCGAACCGTGGCCAGTAGCTCCAGGGCCCGGAACGTCAAGGGGCGCCAGGTCCCGTCGGCCAGAAGCGGTAACGCCGCATCTCCCAGGGCCTCGTCGTAGGCTGTCTCGGCCACTCTGAGCGCCTCGCTCTGGAGGCCCGGCTCATCATCACTTCCCAGGGCCAGGATGACCAGCTCCGCTGCGGATCCGGCGGCTTCCTTGACGACGATCCGGTCCATCAGGAAGGCCCGGGCCAGGGGGGAGGCTTCCTGGTACCACCGGTGTAGCTCTTTCAAGTTGCCCGTCTCGAGGTGCTGATCCTGGGCAACGGCTGCCTCGAATTCCGGACCTGACAGGGGTGACCCTAGGTGACCCTGATCCCTCAAATACTCCACCACCAAAGGGCTTCCGAGCTGGCAGAGCCCCTCGGCGACGATCTCCTTGTGGGTGAACTCCACGTCCTTGAGACGATCGTGGAGTTTCATCTCGTGCTGTCGCGCCTTCACCCCGGTGAGGAACTGGCAGGTTGCCCGGAGGACCTTCGGTGACGGGTCGTCCAGCAGGGGCAAGGCGGCATCGACGAACTCCTCCGAGCCTCTGTCCCGGAGCCCCTCGATGACCCGGAGGCGGATACTCTCGTGGCCGCTTCCCAGAGCCCAGAGGATGAAGTCCGGAATCCACGAGCTTCCCGGGTTCTCCTCGGCTCGATCCAGTAGCTGCTGCAGTTGCTTCTCATCTCCGGCCAGGCCTCGGTGAAAGGCCAGATCCTGTTGCATCTGATCCGACAGGGTTGCGTGGACCGGGTCGGAGATGAGGCTGTCGAGATAGGGCAGGGACTCTGGCCTTCTCAGTCTTGCCAGGCCTCTGGCGGACCACTCCCGGATCTCCTGCGCCGGATCAGCCATCATCGCCCGGAAGCGATCCTCGGCTCCCTCCGGGGCGAGGCGGGATGCCACCTCGAGGGCTCGGAGCCTCAGACTGGGCCAGGACTCGGTCTCTGCCAACTCCAAGGCTGCCAGGCCGTTGTCGACTTCCATGGTTCCTTCAATGACTCGCAGCGCCTGGCGCCGAACGCCAAGCTCGGGATCCTTCAGCGCCCTGTGAAGGACTGGCCTGGCCTCCGCCGAGAGCTCCGTGGCGGCATAGGCAGCCATCAGGCTGCCCCGGCCCAGTGGAGTAGCCCCGTCGAACCATGTCAGCAACGTCTGCTCATCCGAGGTCGTCCCAGCGATCCGGGTGGCTTCCCGGTACTGATCGGCAACAGAAGCCGCGTCTTCCAGCCCGAAATTCATGGCCTCCGACAAGAGGTCCGGAATCGAGGCGGTTGCTGCG
>JAJFLN010000568.1 GCA_021772705.1 Candidatus Cloacimonadota bacterium
GCAGTCAAGCTCCAGGGAATGAAGGGACTGGCCCGGCATCTGGGTCGTCTGCTGGGAAGGCGAATGCCCTGCCACGTCCCCAGGCCGAGCTGCCTGTTCCCCGTTCCCCTGTCGGACCGTGTCCTGAGAAAGCGGGGATTCGACCAGGCCGAGGAGATCGCCCTGGGCCTGGGAGATGTGCTGGGCGTCCCTGTCCGAACCGGATGGCTCAAGAAGGAGGTCCACACCCGCCCTCAGCGGTCCCTGAGTCTGGAGGCCCGTCAGTCCAATGTGGCAGGCTCATTCGCGCTCCAGCGGCGCGAGGGTCTGATACACCGCTCCATCGGTCTCGTCGACGACGTGACCACCACGGGCGCCACCCTGGCCACCACAGCCCGTCTGCTCCGGGAAGCCGGAGCAGCGGAAGTAACGGGTTTCGTGGTAGGAAGGACGCCGTTGCTGGGTAGAGTCTCGCTCGTCTGATGGCCTGTGGGAAAGGCGGGCCTCGGAAAGGCGGACTTCGGACCTCGGGCCTCGGGCCTCGGAAAGGCGGACCTCGGACCTCGGGAAAGACCGGGGAACTCCAGAGCCGCATGTTTTGTGCATTGAGGCGCCTGACGGCGAGAGGTCAAAGACCAGCGCCCCCAAACAGCCGTCCCAATACCCGAAGCCGGAAGCCCGCCTTTCCCAGCCCGAAGCCCGCTTTTCCCAGCCCAACGACAATTGCCTTCCGCCTCCAGCCCCGCTCCGCCTCCCGGCGCTTCCGAACAGAGCCAATTCCCCTTGCGCCAGGGGTAGTCTTGGCTTATGCTTTTGATAGAGTCAGAAAGAGTGATGATTTTTGCGAACAGTTTCCTGTCCGACGGTGGAATCAATTGTCCGGCGGAATCACCGAATCCCGCATCGTTACACAGTTTCCAGCATAATCAACAAGGTCGGAACAGCAGACCGATAGGTTGGCTGTGAGGGTTCGAAGCGAGCCGGGACGAACGTCCTGGCAAGGAGGTGAAGCGAGTGAGGATCGGTGACTCCAAGAAGCAGGCTGTTAGCCGCCTTTACCGCAAGCACGCCGAAGCCGGCAGGAAAGTCGAAGGCAAGCAACTGGATGCCACGAAGGCTTCCGTTGGCGGTGGCGAGCTCGAAGGTAATAAGGTGGGCAAGGCCGGGGCACCGGCAGGCAAGGCGCAGGCTGATGAAGCACGTCTTGGCCTCGAGGAACACAAGTACGAGGTAGCTGCCGAGGCCGTGGCCCGGACACCCGACATCCGCCCCGAAAAGCTGGGCAGGATCGAGGAACTCCGGACCATGATTGCCAATGGAACCTATCAGGTCGACGCCGACGAGATCGCAAAGCGACTTGTGGCTAGCGGACTGTTTGACGACCTGAAGTAGTTTCGACCGGATTTACACGGAGAACATCAGAACGCCCGGTTGCTCTGCAAAGAGCGGTCGGGCGTTTTGTTCTTTGGGGCGGCGGGGGACGGGCAAGACCCACGAACGCCGACGGCCGGTTGGCCCCGGAGCCGGCTCAACCCAGGTAAACCCACAACACCCAGGAGACACCCCTTAGGGCTGCTTCCTTCCGGACCTGACCCGGTTCGGAGGCTCCCGCCGTGTGGGACCCAGGCCTCAAGCACCGAACCCCGGAGCCAACCGGCCGTCGGCTCGCGGAACGAAGTCCGGATGATAACACGGGGAGAGGCCGTTGGGCTATGGGAGTGACGGGGGACGGGCGAGCAGAAGCGTAACCATCCATTACATGCGGCATTCACAGCCCGTTCTGTCACAGGCGGCAGGTCATCCCGGCTGCCGCACGCAACGGTGCATCGGTATGAGGGCGGTACAGGGCAGGAAGGAGCGGCAGCAGGAAAGCCTTGAGCGCGGGAAGAGAGCTGCCGATCCCCGGGCACCTCACCCATGCGGCAAATTCGGCTCCGGTAGCGTGCCCTCTTGTCCTACCGGGATGGCGAGCAACGGAAGATACGCATGTTTGGGAACATGGCATGCCTTTCTCACGGCAGTTGGCCTACCGTGTGGATCGTCACAAAGAGCCGGACGCCGCCGCCGCTCCAGGACACATTCAAGTGGACCGGATCCAACTGGGTCGATCTGGCCCCCACCGTCAAGGCATCGATACGGTTCGCCCACGCCATGGCGGACGACACATCCCGGAACCGGCTCGTCGGTTTCGGCGGAACCGTCGGCGACGGGGACGGTGGAACGAGCCAGGCGACGGCCAGGCGGGTGGCTGTCAATACAGCCCCCGTCGCCCGGGTGGTCACTCCCCTGTCGGGCTTCAAGGGCAGCAACGTCAGCCTCGATGGGTCCGGCTCCGGCGATTCGGAAACACCGGGCGCGCTGGTTTACCGGTGGTCCCTGCTCTCCCGGCCCGCCGGCAGCAGCCTGACCACAGCCGCCATCTCTCCCAACAACTCGGGAGGCTCGGTCCGGTCCCTGTTCCGGCCGGACCTGAAGGGCGCCTACAGTATCGAACTGACCGTCGATGACGGACACGCCGCCTCCTCGGCCATCGCCAGCCTGCTCGTCTCCAACTCCACGCCCGTGGCCAGCCTCCCTCTGTCGGCCTCCGTCACCCAGGGAGATACTCTGGAGCTGGATGGCACGGCTTCGTCGGACATCGACACAGGAGACATCCTGAGCTACAGCTGGACGCTCCGGTCGGCGCCGGTCATCAGCCAG
>JAJFLN010000569.1 GCA_021772705.1 Candidatus Cloacimonadota bacterium
CAGGCCATCTTCGGCCGCTCCTCAATCGCGGAATCCTCGACGTAGCCCACTACGCCTCCGGTCCCGCTCACTCGAACCAGCCGAATCTGACCCAAATCTGGGCGCGACTTCTGCGCATTAATTCCTGCCCGGCCCCTAACGCCGTCGCAAGCTCAAGGCGGCCTTGCGGAAGGGCTCCTCGAAAGCTGCTCTGTCCGATCTTCCCGTGAAGCCCTGAACGATGTAGTAACCGCCTCCGGGCTCGGTCAGGACCAGCTGGTACATGAAGGTCCCGCTTCCGGATCGAGAGTCCGTGCCAGTCGCCAGGATCTCACGTCCCTTCATGCCTCCAGACGAGAGGTCCTTCTCGGACTCGATGGAGATCTCCTGCAGGTTCGCCGTCTGCTCCAGCCGACTCCGGGCGAAGGCGGGCAGGTCGGCAACGGAGACCGCGGAGATGGAGTAACCCACTACCAGAATCGGGTCATCCGGGTTGTTCTGAGGCACCGATCCGTCCCTGGCGAAGAGGAGGTCATTCTGCAGACGCGTCGCCAGGACGAGTCCCGGCGGCGGATCGAGCCTGTAGGGAAGGCCTTCCAGATCGCCCTTCTTCTCCCGGGCCTGCCAGCGGGTGGAGAGGACCGCCTCCTTCAGCGGGCCATCGAGGGAGCCGGCCGTCGACTCGGGAAAACTGGCCGTGACCATCACCGTTGTCGAGGCGTTGCCGAAGAGCGCAATCCACTTGAGAAACTTCCTTCCGTGGGCCTCCTGACGAATTCGCATGAGCAGCGCCGGCCGGCCTTCTGCCAGGATGTTCTCTCGTTCCAGCAGCTCCATTCCCTTGGTTGCGAGCCCGTCGACCGTGAAGCCTCCCGACATCTTCCGGTAGTTGACCGGTATCTCGGTCACCATGATCGACGACCCACTCTCGTCGTGCTGGACTCCCAGGAAACGCTCGGCCTGCCTGAACCCCGCCGGTGGGATCAAGGTCACTCCCGTTCCCCCTATCTTCATGGCCGGCAAGGCTGCTCCGGCCTGGGGGCTCACGGACTTCGAGATCCCCGCCTTCTCTGGAGGCGAGTTATCGGCAGCAAAGGTTGGAGTGACGAGGAGCAGGAGTAGCAGCGGAAGTGTCGGATTCAATGGATGGGTCCTTTCAATCTTCAGGTGGTGTCAGCCTAGCGCCTTCGCCAGGACCCGGGCAAAGAGATCTTCAATGTCGAGCAGCAGCCAGCCGCGGTACGGCCGGGACTGTACTGAAATCTAGTGAAGTCAGCGGCTCGATCCGGGCCAGGGGGACTTCGGCTTTTCCCGCGTCGTTCCCCGGGAGCGGATCTTCGCCAAGGCCTGGCCGGCTACCTGATCCAGGGCATCCCCGCTGCCGCTGGCAAAGGGAGCCAGAGCCGGAATGGCCCGGGGATCCCTCAGATCTCCCAGGGCTCGAATTACACTCTTCAGCAGGGTGGTGTCGTGCTGATTGAGCAGCTCCAACAGGGGGGGCACGGCTCGAGGCTCCCCCAGGTCGGCCAGGGACCGGCAGCAGCGAGCCAGCACCTGGGGATCGTTGTCTTGAAGCCCTGCCAGAAGCAGATCGCCGGCCTGCTTCCGGTGCTTCGAGTCCTGCCGGGTTCCCAGCTCCTTGGCCGCTGAGTAACGAGACTCCAGGCTGCTGCTGTCGAACAGCTCACCCTCCAGGGCCGTCAGGCCCAGGCTGGTGAAGTCCCTTTGCCGTGCCGGGGAGTCGAGGGGCAAGGTGCTGGGGTCAACGATGCAGTCGGAACCACGAAATCCGGGGCCTTGGATGTCCCGGCCATCGTCCAGCGGCCTCGGGCGCCCCGCTCCGGACAGACCGCTCCCTCCGGAACTTCTGACCTTGTCCACATTCAGCGTGAAGCCGGTCTGCACCGATCGAGGGGGCTGTCCGGGACCGCCGGAGAAGATCACTTCGTCCCCTACAGAGAGGCTCTGACCCTGTCCGGGTGTGACAACGATCAGCGTGGCGGCTATCAGCGCGAACGAGGTTTTCATGGTTCTCTCCTGGAGGATCTGACCGTTCCGGGGAACAGCCACAGGCGGTCTCTGTCTTCATGCATTGTGACACGATCCTGAACCGGTGGTTCCACCACGGCATCGTCCGGGACGAATGAGCTCAGGGGTGTCGGAAATTCCTTGCGTCCCCATGGCTCGGAAATGGCTACACTCGAAGAGCGAACAGCTACTCTCAACGTGCCACCTCGACCACCACGGTTCGGGGTTCCTCAGAGGAGGAGTTTCATGAACTGGAACAGGATCTCCATGCTTTGCTTCCTTCTCATGTCCTTGCTGGTTCTCCCCGTGCCGGGTCTGGCCCAGGACGATGGAGGAGATCCGGAATCGGAGGACTCGTCGGCTCGCCGGCAGGCCCTGCGGCAGAGACTTCAGGATCGATCGGATCGGATCGAGCAGGAGCCCGTAAAGAACCTGAGGATCCGGGGCGGCCGAGGCCATCGGCCAAAGCCCATCTTCGGAGTAGGGGGGATCGCGCTTCAGGGCGAGAAGATCGAGCTGTTCCACATGGGATTCGTCAAGGCGCCCGTTCCCCGACGAGGCAAGAGGGACCGTGAGGCTGCCGGCAGCGACGGCGAAGGGGCCCGTGAGCCGTCGCCGTTCCGGGGCGGACTGAACATCGCTGGCAATCGGTACATGCTCATCGATGTGGAGCTCGAGAGGGATGAATCAGCGCTAGAGGCGAGTCCGGGCAAAGGCAAGGGAAGGGGTGCCACGAATATCAAGTCGATTCAGGCCACGGTGGTGATGGCGCCGGACCGGCACCAGGCGCGCCAGGATGGCGGCAAGGGCAAGAAGGGCAAGAAGGGCAAGAGGGGCAAGAACAAGGGGCCCGGGTTCGACCCGGCGGATCTGGAGCCTCTCGGTAGTCTCAACGCCAGGGTTGTGCTCAAGAGCGGCCCAGGTGGCAAGGATGAGAAAGTCTCTCTGCTCGATGGGACCGTGACCCTCGATACGGGGGGCGCCTGGCGAATTCTGGGCCGGATCGGGAAGCCTGGCGGCAAGAGCACCAAGGACAGGCGCGGCCGCGAGGGCCGAGGCGATGCGAGGCGTCCCGGCGGCTCGCGAACGGAACCTGGGGCAAGACAGGAGCCGTAGCAGGGACCGGCGTTCGTCTTCACTGGGACCATGTCGGAGCAACTCCGCAGCACTCCGGTTGGATACTGAACAGGGAACAGGGGACCGGGAACAGGCAATGGGGAACGAACTGCTTTGATCGGTTTCTGATTGCATGTTCCGGGCTGCTCGGCCTCGGTTCCCCGTTCCCATTACGTCCGGTTGTTGCCGTCCTCTTCGGAACAGCTTCAGGAGGTTGTGAGTCCAGCTGATGATGCTCCATTCACCGAAACCCGGAGTTGAGCTTAGGTCGTGCCCGATTCCTCATTGCCTGTTCCCGGTTCCCTGCTCCCGGTTCCCTGTTCGTTTGGGACCAATGGAGCGCCGGGCTGATAGAATTCTCCGACACACTCCTGCACACTCCTGGCACGAGATGTCCTGAGGGCGGCGTGTCCGGGTTCCGGACGGACCGATCGGGTCCCAGGGAACGATGCTTCCATCGCCGGATCGGACCTATGAGCCTAGTCGAGGGTCGCCGATCCGGTTGGTAGTGGCTGCTCGGGTGTCGCCTGTCACCAAAGGCGTCGAGCGGTCTATCCCGGGCCTTCGAAGGGCACGGGCTGGTACACCTCTTGCGGCATTTATGCTTCAGTTTTGCCCGTTCCGGGTTGGGAGGAGGGGTCTCATGCGACACAGACATGACATCGGCGAACTCATCGACAGGCAAGTGTTCCTGTGGAAGCAGGCAGCCACTGCTCGAGGAGACAAGAGTGAGTTGCCTCGGGGTGGTCCGCCGTCGAGTCAGTTCGGGCCCTTCGTCACCCTTTCCCGGGAGTACGGCGCCGGCGCTCAGGTCGTCGCGGACCTCCTGGCGTCTCGTCTGGGCTGGACGGTCTATGACCGGCAGATCCTCGAGGAGGTGGCGCAGCAAGCCAATGTGCGGGCTTCGGTCATCGAGTCCTTGGATGAGAAGGGTCAGTCCTGGATAGCGGAGTGGATTTCCAACATCTTCCAGAAGAAGGAGTTCACCGAGAACGACTTCTTCCACCATCTCGTCCGGGTGGTGACCACCATTGCCAGACACGGGCAGGCAATCCTGGTGGGAAGAGGCGCCAACTTCTTCCTGCCCTCGGAGGCAGGAATCCGGGCACGGCTCTATGCCCCGATTCAGAAGCGGATCCAGTGGGTTCAATCCCGGCTGAGCATCGACGAGGAAGAGGCGGCGAAGCTGGTTACCGAGAAGGATGCCGAACGGGAGCGGTTCATCTGGACTCACTTCGAACGCCGGGTCTCGGACCCTTCGGCCGACGACATCTCC
>JAJFLN010000570.1 GCA_021772705.1 Candidatus Cloacimonadota bacterium
GGCATCGGGCCGTTTCAGGTTGCCGTGCCTCTCTTGCCGCTATAACTCACGATTGATGACCGATCTGCTGAAGACGATTCGGGTGCTGATGATGGACCCCAATGCCATGACGCGCCTCTTCGCCATCGATCTGCTGATTCAAAACCAGCATCGATTCGAACCCGATACGGTCATCGACGTGCTGCAGAGCGCCACCAACGACCGGGAGGACGAGGTCGCTCGCCACGCCAAGCTCTCCATGTCGAAGCTGCTCCAGTGGGGCTTCAGCGGGGAGGAGAAGCTCCGAGAGCTGGGGATTCACTCCCGGATGACCGACCTCAGCGAGTTCGAGCGGATCCGGGAGAACGATGTCCGGCGGGGTGGACTGCAGGTCCTTCAGCCCGTCCTGACGGCGCTCCGGCAGCTGATTCCGGCCCATCCACTGGCTCCTCAGGCCCTGCTCGCTCTGGGTCAGCTTCGAGACCCGGCCTCCGTGAACTTGATGATCGACTCCCTGGCCAATCCTACTCTTCGCGAGAAGGCCTTCGAGGCGCTGAAACAATACAAGACCCCCGAGATTCGAGCCCTCATCGGAAGGATGATCGACCGTGAGAAGGACGACACCATGCTCGCTCGATCCGTCGACATCCTTGGCGAGTTCGAGAGCGCCGACACCCTGGATGAACTGACCCGGCTGGCCAGCTCTCAGGCGGAAATGGTTCGAGAACGGGTGGCCCTCTCCTTGGGCAAGCTTCCCCGCCGGGCGGGAGAGCCGGTCCTCCTCGAGATGTGGCATGCCGAGAACTCCTCCGAGGTCCAGCTGGCCATCCTAACGGGCCTCGGCCGGGCGGGCAGGGATGAAGCCGCCGATGCCATCGGTCGCCGTCTGGGAGCCCTGAGCAACGACAAGGTGCTGTCCAAGGCGATGATCGCTCTGGGGCGGATCGGTTCGGCCAAGGCGTTTCCCTACCTGGTTCAAGCCCTCCCCAGCGAGCATCCCAGGGTTCGGGCCAACGCCCTGGAGGGCATCTCCCGGCTTCCCGTCTCGGCCGAAGAGGTCCTGCCGGTCTTCACGCCATACCTCAGGGACAAGAACAACCGGGTTCGAGGCAACGCGATCATGGCCGTCTTCCCCCACGACCACCAGAGGGCGCTGGCCGAGTTGAGGCAGATGATGAGCAGTGACAAGGCCTCGGATCGAGCCACCTCGGCATGGATCGCCAGTCAGATCCAGAACGTGGAGGCCGTTGAGGCTCTGGTGATTCTCACCAACACGGAGCTTGACAAGAACGTCCACGCCAGCTGCCTCGCCTCCGTAGCTCAGCTCAGGAACCCCCGGGTCAGGGCCGTGCTTCAGCGGTTGCTGGCCCATCCGAGCAATCAGGTCCGGATCCACGCCATCTCGGCCTACGCACGGGTGGGAGGACCGGCAGTACTCCGGGAACTAGAGACCCTTTACCAGCAGAGTGACAACGAGCTGATCAAGGGAACGATCGTCACGGCCATGGGCGGGATCAGCCACCAGGGCAACCTGACCTTCCTGCAGAGGAAGCTCGGCGATTCCAGTGAGAGAGTCGTGGCCAACGCCATCGAAGCCCTGGATGAGGTTGGAGGGCTGGAGGTGGCCGTCATGGTCGGCCCATTCGTGGGCCACGGCAATCCCCGTATTCGGGCCAATGCGGTGGTGACCCTCTGGAATCTGGGTCATCTGTCCGACGCGACGGAGCTGGCCAGGATGCTGGGCGCCAGGGACGAGGCCGCCGTCCGGTCCGCTCTGTTTGCCATCGGCCGCATCGCCGAGAACTTCTCCTGGAGGCAAATGGAGAAGAGGCCTCTGTTGCTCTCGGAGCTGAGCCAGCGCTTGCAGGATCTCCCTCCAAAGGACGACCTGAGCACCACCTTCGCCATGGAGGTTCCCCTGGAGGAGGAGACCGACGAGAGCTCGGCAGAGGAGCTGCAGGTGCTGGAAGCTCTCGGGAGTCACTTCAGAGCCGGCGGGGAGCAGGTTCGGGATAGGCTGGGAGCCGTGCTCGAGCAGTTTCCGAAGAGCACGGGAGCTCACTTCATGCTGAGCCGCCTCACGGCTGCCGCCGCCGATCGTCACGAGCCACCGGATCAGGTCGTGGACGAAGCGAAGTTCCTGTACCTCCTGTCAGAGCGTTTGAAGGTAGCCAAGTCCAGGGGTGACATCGACAGCGTCCTGGAGAACTACTTCGAGATATTCGCCCTTCATCTGGAGATGCTGGAAGAGTTCGTCCGGATAGGACGGAAGTATCTGAAGAAGAGGGAGGGATCCGGCGCTGGCGCCATTGCCAGGTTCATCGTGAGCCAGCTCCAGTGGACGGAGGATCTGCACCGGAGGCTGGGGATTCTGTACATGGTGGACAAGGACTATGACAGGGCCCACACGGAGCTCTGGAAGGCCTGCCTCAACACGCCGGAGGATGGAGGCGCCATGCTTGATCTGGCCCGGGCCTCCGCTGTCCTGGGTAAGCGGAAGCTGGCTCAGGGGCTGGTGGAGCTGATACTCGAAAGCGAGCTCGTGGACGCCAGGATCAAGGCCAAGGCGAGCCGGCTGGCGGAGAAGCTGGCCAGCTGAGAGGTCGTCCGGACCGGTCCGGCGGGACTCCCGGCATCAATCTTCCCGCGCGGCCCCTTACTCCGGGGGGGGATGTCACCCAGGTGGCTTCTGCTGCGATGACTCGGGAAGTTACAGGTCGCCCACAGAGCTCGCAGAGTTCACGGAGGTCCTTTTGGGAGAGTCGTATTTGATGCGTCCAGTAGCTGGCTGAGAGTCGGCCCCAGGCACCTGGGCTCAGAACTCGCCTCTCCACACGAAGACCTCTGTGCTCTCCGCGATTCCTGTGAGCGACCTGATCCCCAATGTTGGCTGCCCCCTACGGGACATGCACGCCTTACTCGGGAGCGGCCTAGGCAGACTCGGCCTCCTGCTGGAACTGGAGATATCGTTCCACGTCGGTCTTGCTGCCGATGATGAGGGGCACCCGCTGATGCAGCTCCTGGGGAACGATGTCGAGGATGCGCTGCTTTCCGGTGGTGGCCATGCCACCGGCCTGTTCGAAGATGAAACCGAAGGGATTGGCCTCATACATCAGGCGCAGCTTGCCCTTCGGTTTCCTCGGGTCCCGTGTGTCCGCCGGGTAGAGAAAGATGCCTCCGTAGACCAGGGTCCTGTGGGCATCGGCCACCAGACTGCCCACATAGCGCAGGGAATAGGGCCGCTCGGTGTCGGGATCGGTCTGCTTGCAGTAGGCAACGTACCGGCGGGTCGGGTCGTCCCAGTAGATGAAGTTCGATTCGTTGACGCTGTAGATCTTGCCCTTCTCGGGAATCCTGATGTTCTCGTGGGTCAGGAGAAACTCACCGATCGAGGGTGCCAGGGTGAAGCCGTGAACGCCGTTTCCGGTGGTGTAGACGAACATGGTCGAGGATCCGTACAGGATGTAGCCGGCAGCGACCTGCTCCGTTCCTGGCTGTGTGGCGTCTTCCAGGGTCCCGTTGGTTCCTCCGGATACCCGCCGGTAGAGGCTGAAGATGGTGCCGATGGTGACGTTGGCGTCGATGTTGGATGAGCCGTCCAGGGGGTCGAAGAGAAGGACGTACTTGCCCTTGGGGTACTTGTCCGGAATGGGGATGATGTCGGCGTTCTCCTCGCTGCCCATGCAGCAGAGGTGGCCGCCATGATCCATGGCCTTCCGGATCGTGTCGTTGGCGAAGATGTCCAGCTTGGCTACCTGCTCGCCCTGGACGTTCGTCTGGCCAGCCAGGCCCAGGACGTTCTGAAGCCCTGCCTTTCGCACGTCCCTGGTGATGATCTTGGCGGCGAACGAGAGATCTCTGATGATAGCCGAGAACTCGCCGGTGGCTTCGGGATAGAGGCGCTGCTGCTCGAAGATGTGACGTTCGATGTTGACTAGCTTTGCACTCATGATCTCCTCCCTCGAGTAGGGTGACGCAGGACGGGTAGCCATCCTAACACCTCGAGAATCGCTCCTCCATCCTTCTGCGTCGTGGAGGGATCGAGGGGCGCGATGACCCTGAGACCAGTGTGGAGGGCAGATCTCGGGTCGTCGCGCCGGGCGGAATGGGCCTTGAAAAGGGCTGGGTGCATGTCCCGTAGGGGGTCCCCTCCTCCGTTCGCCCCACTATGGATGCCCGCATCCAGGACGACTGAATGGCCGAGTTTTCCCGATCCGTTCGTCCTACTATGGATGCCCGCATCCAGGACGACTGAATGGCCGAGT
>JAJFLN010000058.1 GCA_021772705.1 Candidatus Cloacimonadota bacterium
GTCGGGCAAGGCGGTGAAGCTGATCTACGATCGGGTCGAGGACCTGCAGGCCACCACGAAGCGACACCCCTGCGTGACCCGGGTCAGGACCGCCCACGATGCCGATGGGACGCTGAAGGCGCTGGACATGGACCTGACCATGGACGGCGGCGCCTACTGCACACTCAGTCCCGTCGTGCTCTCCCGGGGGACCATTCACGCTGGCGGACCCTACAACTTCGACAACGTCAAGATCCGCTCTCGGGTGGTGGCCACAAACACGCCCCCGAACGGGGCCTTCCGCGGATTCGGGGCTCCCCAGTCCATCTTCGCCTTGGAGCGTCATCTCGATGTGGCGGCCAGGAAGTTCGGAAAGCTGCCCCACCAGTATCGTGAGCCTTACCTGATCCAGAAGTATCAAACCACCGCCACTAGCCAGGATGTCGGTGAGGACGCCCGGATCTCGGAGGTCCAGGCCGAGGCGGTGTCCGGGACCCGTTTTGAAGAGGTCCGGCAGGAGTGCGACGCCTTCAATGCCTCGAATCGCTGGGAGCGCCGGGGGATCGGTCTGGCCACCTTCCTCCACGGAGCCGGCTTCACGGGGAACGGTGAGGACGTCCTCGACTCCCGCCTGAAGGCCGGTGTCTCGGCTGATGGATTCGTGGAGATCTTCTCGGCCAACACGGAGATGGGGCAGGGCAAGGATACCACCTTCTGTCAGATCGCAGCGGACTCCATGAACTTGCCGGTCCATCGCATCCGGATCATCAATCCCAACACGTCGGTGGTTCCCGATTCGGGCCCCACCGTCGCCTCCCGGACGGCCATGATCGTGGGCTATCTGGTCCATCAAGCCTGCAAGGGGTTGCGGGAACAGATCGAGACCGCCGCGGGCCGCGAGTATCGCGGGGAAGAGGACTTCGCTGCTCTGGTTGCCGGTCATGGCACCGACGGCGAACCCCTCGAGGCCTGGGCCCGCTACAAGGCGCCCCCGGGGAAGGTCTGGGACGAGAAGCTCTATCGCGGCGCCGCCTACGGCACCTATGCCTGGGCCTGCTACGTCGCCCGGGTGCGGGTTCGCCTCGACACCCTGGAGGTGCAGGTGGAGTCATTCGATACCTACCAAGAGGTCGGTCGAGTCCTGAACCCGATCATCGCCGAGGGTCAGATCGAGGGGGGCGTCGTGCAGGCCATCGGATACGCCCTGAGCGAAGAGGTCAAGATGGTCGAGGGAGAGATGGGGAATGCCAACTTCACAAATTACATCATTCCCACATTCGCCGACGTGCCGGCCATCGGCGTCCACTTCAGCGAGAACCCCTACGCCTATGGTCCCTTCGGAGCCAAGGGGATAGGGGAACTGCCCATGGACGGTCCCGGTCCGGCCATCGCCAACGCCCTGAGCCACGCCCTCGGCCTGGAGGTCAACCGCATACCGGCCACACCGGAGAGCCTATTCGAGTTGATGGAGGAGGCTGAGAAATGACGGCCCCCCAGGGTTCGCCCACCGAGACGATTCACTTCAGGCTCAACGGCCGGGATGTGTCGTTCTCCGCCCACCCCCTTGCCAGCGCTCTCGACTTCCTGAGGTACGTGGTCAAGTCGACGGGCACGAAGGAGGGCTGCAAGGAAGGGGAGTGTGGAGCCTGTGCCATCCTCCTCGATGGCGAGGTGGTCAACGCCTGCATCGTTCCCGCCATTCATCTCAGAGGCAAGGACGTCATCACCGTCGAGGGTCTGGGGCGCGAACAGGAGTTGAACGCCCTGCAGCAGGCTTTCCTCGATCACGGCGGCACGCAGTGCGGCATCTGCACACCGGGCATGCTCATGACCGGCACGGCTCTCCTGCAGGAAGGAAAGCCGCTGACGGAGGAGCGAATCCGGGAGTACATGGCCGGCAATCTCTGTCGTTGCACCGGCTATGGAAAGATAGTCCAGTCCCTTCTCGAATCTCGAAAGGGAGAGTCATGAGGGCGCCCCTGAGTCAGTTCGGCGTCGAGTCTCCTTCGTCCCTGGAGGACGCTCTGGCCCGGATGGAGGCCAGCGGCGGCCGCCTGACACCCATGGCTGGGGGCACGGACCTCTACGTCTACCTCAATGCCGGTTCCATCGAACCAGGCCGCTGGATCGACATCTGGGGCCTGGATGAATTGCGGGGCATCGCCGAAGACAAGACCCACTACCTGCTCGGCGCCCTGACCACCTACTCCCAGATCCGAAAGAGCCCCGTGATGCAGCAGGCTCTGCCCCTTCTTGTGGAGGCCGCCGCCACTGTGGGAGCCGTGGCCATCCAGAATCGAGGGACACTGGGGGGAAACATCGCTAACGGCTCCCCGGCTGGAGACTCTCTTCCTTCGCTGCTGGTCTATGACGCCGAGATTGACGTCCGCTCGGTCCGGGGATCTCGAAGCGTGCCGTTTCATCAGTTCTATACCGGATATCGTGCCTCCGTTCTGGCGAAGGACGAACTGATAGAACGAATCCGGATACCAAAGGCGGCCGCTGCCCGGGCCGGTGCGTCCCGCTTCATCAAGGTTGGCACACGGGCAGCCCAGGCGATCTCCAAGGTTGTCGGGGCCTTCGCTCTCCACAGGGGTGAGGATGGCAAGATCGATCGCTGCCGCGTCGCCCTGGGCAGCGTGGCGCCCGTGCCCTGCCGGATGACGCAGGTGGAGGATCACCTGACGGGACAGACTCTGGATGGCGAGCTCATTGCCTCGGCTGTGGAGCTCCTCGATGAGGGCATCAAGCCCATCGATGACATCCGGTCCACTGCCCGGTACCGGCGGTTCGTCTCTCTCCGGGTCTTCGAGAGGTTCCTCCAGGAGTCCCGGGAGAGCTGAACCGGAGACGAGTCCGCTGGGTGTGATCACCCTGGGGTCCAGTGGCCCGTGCGAGTGGTTCCTATTCCGTTCTGCCCGCCATGGATGATGGATGCTGGCATCCAGGACGACTGAATGGCCAGGTCTTCCCACCCCGTTCGGCCCGAGCCTTCTATGAGAAGCATGTCCTGAGCCACGCCGAAGGGGATAAACGGAGCGGGCGGCCATATCGTCTGACCCTTCGGCAAGCTCAGGAGAGGGGCCGGTCCGCGAAACGACGCTCTGTGCCTCGACAAGCTCGGCAGGAACGGATAAGGAAGGAAGCGTTAGGACCACCACACTAGTGTGGTGATCCGCTGTTTCCTTTACATATGATGCCTGTCCATAAAACCGTTCGCCCCACTATGGATGCCCGCATCCAGGACGACTGAATGGCCGAGTTTTCCCGATCCGTTCGTCCTGAGCCTGTCGAAGGATGAATGGAGCGGGCGGCCATATCGTCTGACCCTTCGGCAAGCTCAGGAGAGGGGCCGGTCCGCGAAACGACGTTCTGTGCCTCGACAAGCTCGGCAGGAACGGATAAGGAAGGAAGCGTTAGGACCACCGCACTAGATGCGGTGAATCAGCAGTCCCGACCGGAGCTTCGGCTCGAACCAGGTCGACTTGGGCGGCATCATCTCTCCGGCGTCGGCGACGGCGAGCAGCTCGTCCAGGGTGGTGGGAAACATGGCGATTCCCAGCTTCGCCTGTCCCGAATCGACGAGGCGGATCAACTCCTTGGTCCCTCGAATACCTCCCACGAACTCGAGTCGCTTGTCCGTCCTGGGGTCCTCGATACCGAGAACAGGATGGAACAACCTGTCCTGCAAGACTGCCACGTCGAGCGAGCCCGTGGGGCTGGACTGCTTGTCTGCTGCGGGTTGCAGTTTCAAGGTGTACCACCGGCCCTGGGCGTACAATCGCGCCATGCCGCGTGAGTCCGGGGCCGGATCGCCCGTGCCGGACCACTCACTAACCGTCGTTCCCAGGCTGGCTGCCGCCTTCTCCAGGAACTCGGGGATGGTCACCCCCCCCAGATCCTTCACGGCCCGGTTGTAGGCCAGGATCTTCAGCTGGTTCGACGGGAACATCACGGCCAGGAAGTGGTTGCAGGGAGCGTCTTCTCCAGAGCCGTCCCGCTCCTGAAGTGTGGCCCGGGAACGGCTTGCGCTGGCTGCCCGGTGATGCCCGTCGGCGACATAGCTGCAGGGTAGGTCCCGGAAGGCGCTCTCCAGCTCCGCCGGATCCGTCACTCGCCAGACAGTGTG
>JAJFLN010000571.1 GCA_021772705.1 Candidatus Cloacimonadota bacterium
GAGACCGGCAGTCTCGGGGTCCATAGCTCCTCCGGCGAAGGCCCGGACCAGGACCTTGCCCTCCGGAGCCCGGCCGGCGAATTTGACGCTGCTGAAGGTGCAGGCCAGGAGACTCCGGTTCTCCTTCGCCGGTACGACGAAGCCCATGCCGTCCAGGGCATGGGAGACATGGGCCCGGTCGAACCCGAGGTTCACCGTCGCCGTGGCAGCCGTGGGAATCCCCCGAAGCTCCCCGGCCAGATCGGGGGCCTCGGAAGCCACCAGACTGGCAGCCGTCCCGGAGGGAAGGGTGAGACAGACTCCGTCCAGCTCCAGTGCCGGGCCGTTGGCCACCTCCAGCCTCCAGCCCGAGCCGTTCCGGGAGAGACCCGAGACGGCGGATCCGGTTCGGATGCATTCCTCCGGCAACCGTCCCACCAGCTCGTCCACCAAGGTCTGCAATCCGTCGGGAAAGCTGACGAACAGGTCGTATCGAGCTCCGCTGGCTTTTCCCGTGGAGCCTCCGGCGGCTTGCCGGCCCCGCCACATGCCGAGAAGGAGACTCCGGTGCTTCTGCTCCAGAGCCAGGAACTGAGGCATGGTGGCTTTCAGGCTGAGTTGGGCCGGATCTGCCGTGTAGATTCCGCCGATCATCGGCTGGGCTGCGTAGTCGAGGGCCTCCTTGCCGAGGCGGCGGACCACGAACTGCTCCAGGGTCTCGTCGGCGTCGGAGCTGCCTCTGGGGAGGAACAGGTCCATCCCCATGCGGATCTTTCCAGGCCAGCTGAACAGCCTGGAAGTCACGAAGGGCCAGAACCGGGAGGGAGCGAGCATGTGAAAGCCCTCGGGGACAGGGTGAAGCATGCTGTCCCGGGCGATGTAGCTCTTCCGGAAGTTCGGATTGGTGCCGATCAGCTTTCCGTCGATGCCGAGCTCTTCACAGAGTTTGATACCGGCAGGCTTGGTGGAGATGAAGCAGTCCGGCCCCCACTCGAGGACGAAACCATCCTGCCGGTCCGTGCGGATGGAGCCCCCTGGCCGATCCGCGGCTTCCAGGACGTGGAGCTCCAGCGGCCGGCCGGCGTCACCACAGGCCTTGACGAGACGGTAAGCTGCCGAGAGACCCGAGATTCCCGTGCCGCACACGGCAACTCTGAGGGGTCTGGAGGCGCTCATGTCACGGTCTGCTCGTGGACGAAATCAATGACGGCCTTGACGGTTTCCACGTCTGTCGGCGGCAAGACGCCGTGGCCGAGATTGAAGATGTAGCCCTGCTTACCGCCGGCCCGCTCCAGCACCTTGCCGGCCCGGATCAAGGCCACGTCTCTTCCGGCCAGGAGGGCTACCGGGTCCAGGTTGCCCTGCACGGCGGCGCCGGGAATGCGTCCCCAGGCGACGTCCAGATCCTGGTGGTGATCGATTCCGATCACGTCGCCTCCGGCCTCCCGGATCTCCTCCAGCATGGTTCCGGTCCCGACTCCGAAGTGGATCGTGGGAACTCCTTGGGGGAGCCCCTCGAACACTCGCTTCACGTGGGGAAGAACGTACTCCCGATAGTCAGAGGGGGAGAGGCAGCCGACCCAGCTGTCGAAGAGCTGGACGACCTGAGCACCGGCCTCGATCTGGGCGGTCAGCAGGTCCGTGACAGCCCGAGAGAGCTTCTGCATCAGGGCGGCCCAGGCACCGGCATCGCGGTACATGAAGGTCTTCACCTTCTCGAAGTTCCGGCTCGATCCACCTTCAATCATGTAGGCCGCGAGGGTGAAGGGGGCGCCGGAGAACCCGATCAGGGGCCGAGATTCCGGCAGGGCCTTCCGGGTCTGGCGCAGAGCCTCCAGGACGAAGGGGAGCTGCTCCTTCACGTCGACGGACTGCAGTCGATCCACGTCGGAGCTCTCCCGTACCGGGTTGTGCAGGACCGGGCCGTCTCCCTTGGAGTACTCCAGGTTCATGCCCATCGGCTCCAGGACCAGGAGGATGTCGGAGAAGATGATCGCCGCGTCGGCGCCGATCTTGTCAGCGGCCTCGACGGTGACCTGCGTGGCCAGTTCCGGCGACTTGCACAGCTCCAGGAACCCGACGCGGGATCGGAGTTCACGGTACTCGGCCATGTAGCGGCCTGCCTGGCGCATGAGCCAGACCGGAGTGTAGGGAGTGGGCTCCCCGCGGCAAGCTTTCAGGAATACGGGCTCGTGTTTTGTGTTGGTGGTCATGAGTGAGTTGCCGAATCTAACAGACTTGTGGCCCGATTGACAATGCGTTCTGCATCTAGTAGATAGAGCCTCGCCCCATCGGCGGCTGGATCGGGCCATGTCCGACGCCGCTCCGTCGAGCCGGGCTTGCCCGGGGACCTGGGAGCCGTCCCTTCAACCGACAGTCGCCGCCAGGCGAGGATGCGAGGAAGATGAGCGTCGAAGACGAAGACTCCAGTGTCGCCACAAAGCCGAAGTACCCCCCCGGCTTCCGTGCCCGACGAGGCCAGAACTGGTTCTTCGTGGGGTGTATGTACGCATCCTTCTATCTCTGCCGGTACAACCTGTCCCTGTCGGCCAAGGAGATCAAGGCGGAGTTCAACTTCAGCAACGAGGACTTCGGCTGGATCTTCACGGGCTTCTTCTGGATCTACGCCATCGGGCAGTTCTGCAACGGATTGCTCACGGACCGGATGGGCGGCAAGAAGGCCATGCTCGTCGGCGCCTGCGGCACCATCGTCCTCAACATCATCTTCGGCGCCGCGTCCTACGTGGGAGTGCTGGGACTGTTCATCGCCATCCGGATGATGGACGGCTACATGCAATCCTTCGGTGCGCCGGGAATGATCAAGATCAACGCCGCCTGGTTCCGGCATGATGAACGAGGCCGGTTCGCCGGCATCTTCGGATTCATGATCCAGGCCGGACGATTCGCCATCAACTGGCTCGCGCCGGCCCTGATGACGGGTACGACGGTCCTATTCCTCACCATCCCGGCGCTGCACTGGCGGTACGTGTTCTGGGTTCCCGCCTGCATCACGGCCCTCGTCTCGGTCTGTCTATACCTGTTCGTCAAGGACACTCCCGACGCGGCGGGGTGGAAGGGCGTCATCAGGGACGAGCATTCAGAAGAGGAGGAAGGGGAAGACGTCACCCCTCCCTTCAAAGAAGTGCTCTACAAGATCACGAGCAACAAGTACGTCTGGATCGTGGCGGGAGCCTACTTCTGCACCGGCGTGGTCCGGCAGGGAATCGATATGTGGTTCCCCCTCTTCCTCCAAGAGAAGCATGGCATCCTGAAGTCCTCCTCCGAGTTCCAGGCTGTGGCATTCTTCATCCCCTTCGTGGCCGTCATCGGCTCCCTGATGTCGGGGTACGTCTCGGATGTGTTCTTCGGCGGAAGACGGGCCCCGGTGGCCGCCACGCTCTACTTCACCGAGACCGTCATCATCCTGGCGGCAGCCCAGTTCACGGGCCTCTACGTCCTCTGTGGCTTCCTGCTCCTGATCTCCTTCACGGTCAACTCGACCCACTCCATTCTGGGGACGGCGGCGGCGATGGACGTGGGAGGCAGGAAGATGGCGGGATTCGCCTCCGGTGTGATCGACTCCTTCCAGTACTTCGGCGCCGGTCTCAGTGGGTTCGCTCTGGGAAGAATCCTGGACCAGTACGGCTGGGGCGCCTGGTTCTACAGCCTCGCCGGATTCGGCATCCTCGGAGGCTGCCTCATGCTGTCCATCGTGAACCGCAAGAGCCTCCGCAAGGATTCCGATCTGGAGGCCATCGCCGCCAGACAGGCCGCTGCGGCAGCGAAGGATTCCTGAGGCTAGTTCGTCAATCCTCTCAGGGGTGCCGGGAAGCGGCCGCCTCGGTGGATGAACTTCTTGCACGAGAACGGCGTCACTGCCATCACGGGGCCCGAGCCGAGGAGCCCACCAAACTCCACGGAGTCCCCGGGGCCCTTTCCCGGGGCGGGGATGATGCGGACGGCGGTGGTCTTGTTGTTGACGATCCCGATGGCGGCCTCGTCGGCGATGATCCCCGAGAGGGACTCCGGCGGCGTGTCGCCGGGAACGACAACCATGTCCAGTCCCACGGAGCAGACAGCGGTCATGGCTTCCAGCTTTCCCAGATCCAGGGCTCCGGCCCGGACGGCGTCGGCCATTCCTGTATCCTCCGCCACGGGGATGAAGGCTCCCGAGAGGCCTCCGACGTGGGTGCTGGCCATGGCCCCTCCCCGCTTCACGGCATCGTTCAGCAAGGCCAGGGCAGCGGTGGAGCCCGGGGCACCACATCGCTCCAGGCCCATCTCCTCCAGAATGTTGGCCACGGAGTCGCCCCTGGCCGGAGTGGGTGCAAGAGAGATGTCCACGATGCCGCGAGGGGCCCCCAGGCGCTCGGCCACATCCCTCAGGACGAGCTCGCCGGCCCGGGTGAGCTTGAAGGCCGTGCGCTTTATCAAGTCGGCAAGATCGTCGATGGTCAGATCCGGGTAGAGTGACAGGACGTGGCGGATCACTCCGGGACCGCTGATACCGACGCTCACGGCGGAATCGCCCTCTCCCATCCCGTGAAACGCACCTGCCATGAACGGATTGTCCTCCGGTGCGTTGGCGAAGACCACCAGCTTGGCGCATCCGATCCCGTCCCGGGATGCCGTGGCCTGGGCCATGGCCTGTATCGTCTCGCCCATGAGCTTGACGGCATCCATGTTGATTCCCGACCGGGTGCTGGCCAGATTGACGCTGCCGCAGAGCCGCTCCGTGGTGCTCATGACCTCCGGGAAGGCCTCGATGAATCGCCGTTCCCCGGGGGTCATACCCTTCTGCACCAGGGCCGAATAGCCCCCCACATAGTCGACGCCGAGCTCCTCGGCCAGGGAGTCAATCACCTTGGCCAGACGAGCCGGGCCCTGTTTCGGCGCTCCATCCAGGAGAAACGCCAAAGGCGTGATCGATATTCGCCGGTTGGCCACGGGGATGCCGAG
Organism: Candidatus Cloacimonadota bacterium; assembly: GCA_021772705.1. GTDB lineage: Bacteria > Muiribacteriota > UBA6191 > JACPRK01 > JACPRK01 > OFTM100. The sequence continues at coordinate 4,939 of JAJFLN010000571.1, forward strand.
TTCCTCACTGACCTGATCCACGGTCCGAACCAGATTCTTGGCGAGTCCCCGGATCTTCCGGGTCACCTTCCGTTCCATCGCCGACAGATCGCCGTCGATGCAATCCCGGAGGCTGATGCCGAGGGTCACGGTCCGAATATCGAAGTGGTCCAGGGCGACCATCGACAGCGTTTCCAGGACCTCTTCGAACTCGTAATGCACGGGCGACCTCCAGGTTGCCTACAGGAACGGTCTCATCCTGGAATCAAGACCGGGTTCAAACACGATGCATGAAGCGGAAGAGCCGCTCTTGCTGCACCAGTGCCTTGAGTCCTTGGCTGTCAGCCGTTCGTTCGAGCTGTTGCCGAACGCTAGAAACGACCGCATCGGAACCGGAACAATCAGCCACGATCAAGGACAGGAACAGGCCGTCGACCACCTTCTGAGTAATGTCGACGATGTTCACCTCGTTATCGGCGAGAACCCGGGTCACGCCAGCGAGAATGCCAGGGCGATCGGCCCCCATGACCGATATGACGAGCCGTTCGTGGCCGTTTTCACGTTGCCAGGGTCGAGGATAGACTGAGTCGGTCATGGAGAAGGTCAAGCTATCACCGAGAGGGCCGCAAGATCAACGACGGGGGCCAAGGACGGGTGCGTTTCACGCTGGAGGTGGCTACAGCTGCGATGACATGGGGTTACACAGAGGTCGCAGAGATCTCGGAAGACACAGAGGGCCTTTTCCATCAAACGGCTCTGTGGCCTCTGTGGCCTCCGTGATACTGAAAGGCGGCAGCTCTCCCCTTTCGTGATCCCCCCCCCTCGCAGCGGCGCGATTGCGCCCATGGGACGAAGATGTCAGACTGTGATCACTGACTGAGGATGAGGAGGAAATGATGAGCAAGATACCTGACATGATCGAGGCAATCGTGGGTGCCATCGTGGGCACGGCGCTGGCAGATGGAACCATCCAGGACGAAGAGAGAGTGGTGCTCCGGGGTGTGATCGACCAGTTCGGACTGGAAGAGGGCGACCTGGTGCGCATCATCGAGAACCACCCGAAGCCGGTCCTGATCGACACGGGAGAGGGCTCGGAGATGGAGAGGCTTCAGCTGATGCGTTACGCCGTTCTGGCCGCACAGGCCGATGGCCGGATCGAGCAGTCAGAGTACGGGTTCCTGAGGGAACTGGGGGAGCGTCTCGGTTTGACAGAGGAAGAGTGGACCGAACTGGAGGAGCTTTCGACTCAGCTCTACAAGGCGACCCGAGGCGGCACGGTCAGCGAAAAGAACCTGGGCAAGATCCTGGAGCGTTACATCGGCTGAGGCGGGCGTTCCGAGGGCATCGGCCCCCCCGATTCAGCTGCGACCTTCCGCCTCGCGTTGAGCTTTCCAGGCTCTGCCGTCCCGTTCGTGGTACTTGGCAACGACTCGTTCGAAGGCGTTCTGAAGGTCCATGTTGTGGATGTTGGCGAAAGCCGCCAGGGTGAAGAGCAGGTCTCCCACCTCTTCCTCCACGTCGGTATGGGTCTTCCGAGGGCGGAGGCCGTGCTCCCGCTGAAGGTCGCTAGCGATCTCGCCCAGCTCCTCTGTCATCCTGGCCAGCATCTCGAAGGGACCCCAGTAGCCTCCGAAGGAGGCGACAGCCACATCGACACTCTTCTGCATTCCGACCAGGGTCATGGGCGGGTTGTCGCTGGCCGGGCTGCCGGACTGTACCGGCGCCTTTCCCTGATCGGGTTTGTCCGTCACTGGATACCCAGCTCGCGCCAGTCCAGGTACTCGTCCCAGGTGACTGCCTTGGCGAAGTCCGTGGCCTTGTAGAAGGCGCGGTACTTCTTGTACTTCTCCTTGCCAGGCCAGAAGATGGAGAGACCGCCGTTCTCCTCGTGGTTGTACTTGCCGCTGTACCAGAGGCTGGTCCGGGTCCACTTCATCGCCTTGACGACACGTCCGGCTGCGTCCCTGAGGGCCTGACGGTTGCTGGCCGAGCTGAACCCGGCCCGTCCGTTGACGATGGCCTTGGCCACTCGATCCAGGTCCCAGTATTTGTCGTCCGAGTATCCCGTCAAGCCCGACAGACTTCCGTCCCGGGTCTCCTGGTGAGCCCGGAACATCTCTCGAGCCATGGAGCTGACGGAATCGGCCAGCTCGGCGGCAGCCTCTGTGCGGAAGCAACCGAGGAGGTTTCCTCCGCCGGCCCTGTCGATGAAGGACTTGGTGATGACGGCGCCCATTTCCTGGGGCGTGATCTGGGGATTTCGATAGACAGCGTCGACAATGGCGGTGTACCGGAAGCCGTGGCCCGGCACGGTTGCAGGGCTGGCAACCAGGAAGTCCAGGCCATCCCGGAACTGGTAGAGAGCCTCCACCCCGGCGGCGTTGCAGGCGTCGGCGGCGAACATGTCCAGCTTCTTGCCGCCGTTGTGCTTCTCGGCGAAGTTCTTGAACACCTGGGACAGCTCGAAGATGGTCAGGCAGTCCTTGTCAGTGTCGTCGTAACCGACGTAGCGCCCCAGGCCCAGGTCGACTCGTCCTGGGACGGAATCGTTGACCGAGCCCGTGCCTCTCCAGGAGAGCATGCCGCTGCCGTGAGCGTTGACGATCAGGATGTAGTTCCTGGCCGGGTAGTTCTCAGCCGTCCAGGCCATGAAGTCCAGCAGCTGCTCCGGGTCGCCCATGTTGACCTCACCGGGCTTCTGATGGACGACGAACTTGTTCCGCTCCACCACGTAGCGCTTGGCGCCGGAGTAGTTCGGATCGCTGTAGCTGTTCCGCAGGTATCGCGAGAGCTTGGTGCCTCGGTCCATCTGGACCACGATGTTCAGGCTGGAACCGGATCCGCGCTCGGCGAGCTCTTCCAGGTTCTTCAGCTGGCTCTCCTCCAGGCTCGAGGTGTTGTTGTCATCGCCAACGAACCAGCCCATGACGGTCCAGTCCTTGACGGTCTGGGCATGCAGTCCGTGACAGGCGAGGGAAAGTAACAAGGCACTCAGCAGGACACTTCTCAGGGCTCTCTTCAATTTATTGTTCGCCTCCGCTTGGTTTACTCCGGGCAGGAGCAAAGGTGATGCATGATTGTGACCGCCGAGTGGCCGAACGTCAACCGGGCGCGGGGGCACAGAAATTGCTAGGGTCAGTGTCCGCACATGGGCAGCAGTCCGAGCTTCAACATCCCTGGACCTTCGGTCCGGGTTACCTGGGGAAGAGTCAGATGAGCGAAACTCTCAAAATCCTTGTTGTCGATGATGAACCGGACGTCATCAAGCTGATCAAGATGGAGCTGGAACGGGAGCAAGAATTCGAGGTTCTCTTCACCTGTGACGGCCAGGCCGCCCTGGAGCAGGCACGATCCGAACAGCCCCACCTGATCCTTCTGGACGTGATGATGCCGGGTCTGAGCGGCTTCGAGACCTGCAAGGCACTGAAGCAGGATGATTCCACGGCGAGCATTCCCGTCGTGATGTTGACGGTCCGGAATGACGCGGCCGCCATCGCTCAGGCCTTCGACGTCGGCGCCGTGAACTACATTATGAAGCCGATCCGGTTTCCCACCCTGGCAGCCCAGCTGAAGACGACCATCGAGAAGACCCTGGAGGCCTCCTAATGCGGTGGTCCTAACGCTTCCTTCCTTATCCGTTCGTGCCGAGCTTGTCGAGGCACAGAGCGTCGTTTCGCGGACCGGCCCCTCTCCTGAGCTTGCCGAAGGGTCAGACGATATGGCCG
>JAJFLN010000572.1 GCA_021772705.1 Candidatus Cloacimonadota bacterium
TGGATGCGGGCATCCATAGTAGGACGAACGGATCGGGAAAACTCGGCCATTCAGTCGTCCTGGATGCGGGCATCCATAGTGGGGCGAAAGGGGTGGGAGCAACCTCCGTACGAACGGGCCGCTAACGGCTCGAGGCGTCCATGGAGGGAGTACTCTCCAGGGCCGACTGTACCTGTCGGAGAGTCTCCTCTTCCCGGAGCCGGAACTTGAATTCGATCCGGCGGGAGCGAACCTTGTCCACGCCGCCGGAGGACATGAGAATCGGCTGGCTGAAGGACCGGCCGCTGGCAGTCACCATGGTCTGCAAGAGACCGCGATGGGGGGAGTCCTGGGCCAGCAGGAATGTCATCACCGACAGGGCACGCTTCTGGGAGAGCTCCAGGTTGTGCAGGTAGGTCCCGTTGTCGTTGGTGTGGCCTTCGATGATGATCTGCGAGACATTTCGACGGAAGTCGTCGCTGTCGAGCAACGCACCGATGTAACGGTTCAGGAACCCGCGCAGCACCGGTTCTGCTTCCGGGCGCAGGACTGCCTCGTCCTCGCCGAAGAGGATTCCCTGACCGAAACGGATGGCGCCGGTGGCAGAGTCCACGGTCAGGGTGGTGTTCGGATCCGCCGAGGCGAACCGCTGTCGTAGAGCTTCGACGATGCTTCGGCGTACTCCCAGCAAGTGATCCAGCCGCTGTCGCTGGGTGGCCAGCTGACCCCGGACAGTTTGAACCTGAGTCTCCCTCGATTGCAGCTGTTGCTGCAGGACCTCGAGCTGGCCGGCTCGGGTGGCCAGTTCGGCGTCCCTGGCCGCAAGGGCTGCCCGGGCTGCTTCGAGCTCAGTCTCCCGGGAGGCCAGCTCTTCCCGGGCTCGGGTGAGCTCTGCTTCCCGCCTGGCCAGCTTGGCATCCCGCCGGGATAGGGCCTCCAAGGCCGCTTCGAGCTCGCCTTCTCGGGCCGCAAGTTCCCGGTCCTTCTCGGCGATGCTTTTGTCTGCAGCCGAGAGCTTCTGAGTACGCTCCAGCAGCTCCTCGTCCCGGTTGTCCAGGGTACTGCGCATGACCTCGAGCTGCTGCAGCCGCTCGGACAGCAACTTCTCCCGCATCTCGAGAATCCGGGCCTGCTTGTCGATGGTCCGGTTTCGTTCCGAGACGGTTCGAGAATGGTGTTCCAGGGCAGTGATCAGGACCAGGACAAAGACCAGCAGCAGGCTGGCCATCAGGTCCGAATAGCTGACCCAGTAGTCGACACCGGCTCGATTGTCCCGGAGCTTCATCGATTCCTCTGGCCGCCGACAGTCTCGGCTTGCCGGCTGCCTTTGACTCGAGAGGACTGGGCCCCATCCTGGGAGGCGGCACGGTTCACGCGGGCCAGGACGACCTCGAGTTCGGCCATGGCGTTGCGGGTCTGCTCCAGCACGGATGTCAGGTTCCGGGAGACCCGGTTCATCTCCGTTTCATAGACCGCCAGGGAACCCCGAGCGTGCTGCTCCTGGACCGAAGAGAGTTGGGCCACGAAGTCCTCCAGGACTGCCGTCAGCTTCCGGGTGGCATCCCGATGGGCTGCGTCGGCTCCGGCAACACCCTGATCCGCTTCGGCAAGCCGGGCCTGAAGACCCTCGGTGGCCTGGACCACTTTCAACAAGCCTTCGGCGCTCTCGCCTGACCGGGTCTTGAGGGACACGAGGCTGCTCTCGATCTCCGATTGCCATCTCACCACACCTTCGAGAGTGGCGGCGACGGCCTCGAACTGTCCGCCGGCAGCCTCACCAAGACGGTCGACGAAGTGATCCGAAAGGTCTCGAATCGCCTGGACCTGCAGGTCCGAGATCCGTTTGCTGAATTGCTCCATCGTCTTCTCGGTCCGGCTGCTGGTGTCGACGAGGGAGAGCATCAGATCCGCCGAACTTCGGGAGGGATAGACGGCCCGGACGGCCATGTGAAATCGTTCGATACCTTGGAGCATCCTGCCGCGGCAAGCCCCGTCAAGAACGATCCAGGTCAGGGAGAGACTGATGCCGACGATGGAAGTGATGAAGGCGGTGTACATCCCCGAGAGCAGGGAGAGGACGCTGCCGAAGAACTCCCCGCCGCCGGTGGTGCCAAACCCGACGCCCATCAAGCCCAGCACGAGGCCTACGAAGGTTCCCAGGATGCCTGCGCCGGTGAAGAAGCCCGGGATCGATGGGGCGAACCAGGTGGCGAACCTCTCGGGCATCAGGCTGTCTTCATCGGCCACCTGGGCAATGTCAACGGTGCTGGTCTCGACCCCCCTCACACGGGCCGTGTGGACCGACCACTGGCTCTTGAAGAGGTTGAACACACGCTCCAGGCGACTGTCGCCCGCCTTTCTCACCAGCTCGGCGGCACGAAGACGGCGGCTGTCGAGAGCCGTCGTCTCTTCTGACCAGATCGGCTCCGAGGACACCCGCAACAACGCCCGTCCCGTCTTTCGAACCGGCAGCAGGTAGGCCATGGTCCAGAGGAGGAAACAGCCGCCCATGAAAGCGCAGAAGAACCAGTTGACCAGTTCGCTCCAGAGCTGCGGGTCATTCAATATGAGGGGATCGATGTATGGCATGGGTAGGGCCCCCTTGGGGGATTTCGCGGTTCTGTCTCAACAAGCCTAGCCGCAGCTGCTCGGCCTTGCAAGGCGCAGAAGGCAGGTCAAGCCTGGGGAAACGGGATGACGTCCCATCAAGATCGTCGGCGGAAGGGCTCCTCACTTTGAGCGCCATGATTCCAGGAAGTCAGCTGAGAGCGCTAGCTCGGTTGTACCGATGTTTCCCTGGATCGGCCGCCCCGTCTCGTCGATACTGATGATGGCCGGTTTGACCCGCCCCCCCGGAGGAGGTTCGTTGAGAGAAGCGTTCTGGCGTTTTGCCAGATTGATCAACCTGAGAGCATCGGGCCGGATGATGGTCCACTGTGTCATGGTCGGTGTCGTAGCCGGCTGTGGCGCTCTTGTCTTTCAATGGCTCCTGGAGCACACTCTACACACGTTCCTGGATGGCGTCGCCGGCTTCAGGGCTCCACCCACGGCGGGGGAGCCCGCGATGCACGCGCCGACCGACACGCCCTACAGCCCCTACTGGCTCGTGGCTGTCACGACCCTGGGCGGACTGGCGAGCGGACTGATTGTCTTCACCTTCGCGCCTTCGGCTGAAGGGCATGGTACGGACGCGGCGATCGAGGCCCTTCACTCCGGTCGAGGAGAGATACCTCCCATCGTCCCGCTGGTGAAGACCATTGCCTCTTCCATCACTCTCGGTACCGGTGGATCCGGAGGCCGGGAGGGTCCGATCGCCCAGATCGGAGCCGGCTTCGGCAGCTTCCTGGCCCGGAGGTTGCACCTGTCGTCCAAGGACAGTCGAATGCTCGTCGCCGCCGGCATGGGAGCCGGCGTGGGAGCGATCTTCCGGGCTCCCCTGGCCGGGGCTCTCTTCGCCGCCGAGGTGCTGTACCTGGAAACGGAGTTCGAGACAGAAGTCCTGATGCCGGCCACCATCGCCAGTATCACGGCTTACTCCCTCTACGCCTCCATCTTTGGCTGGGCCCCCTTATTCAAGACCCCCATGTTCAGCTTCAATCATCCCGTGGAGCTGATCTCCTACGCCCTGCTCGGCGTGCTCTGCGCCCTGGCCGGCTACGTCTACATCCGCATCTTCTATGGCACTCGGGATCTGTTCAAGCTCATCCCGTTGCCAAACCATCTGAAGCCCGCTCTCGGCGGATTCCTCATGGGTCTCGTCGGCGTCATGCTTCCCGAAGCGGTCCGGATGGGGGCTGTCTCCATGGGCTACGGTTCGCTACAGCTGGCCTTGCTCAGCCATCTCGGAGCAGGAACGTTGCTGGCCATCGCCGGGGTCAAGATGTTCACCACGGCGCTCTCCATCGGCTCCGGCGGATCTGCCGGGATTTTCGGCCCCTCCATGGTGATCGGCGGCTCTCTGGGAGGTGCCGTCGGACTCTGGTTGCATGACCTGTCACCCACGCTGCTGCACGATCCAGGGTCCTTCGTCATCGTCGGCATGGCCGGCTTCTTCGCCGGTGCCGCGCACACGCCCATCTCGACCCTGATCATGGTCAGTGAGATGACCGGAAACTATCAGCTGCTGGTCCCGGCCATGCTGACCACGTCCATTGCCTTCATGCTCTTGCCCCGCTGGTCTATCTACGAAAATCAGGTCGAGAACAGCCACAACTCACCGGTCCACCGGCACGAGTTCGAGGTCGACATCCTGGAAGAGCTGACTGTCGAGTCCTGCATGGTCCGGGTGGTACAGACGATCCCCGAGGACGCATCGTTCCACGACATCGTCGAGACCGTGATGAGTCGGACCCACAGCAATTATCCTGTACTCGATCGGAGCGGTCGTCTCGTGGGTGTTCTCTGCTTCCGGGACATCCGGCAGTTCGCCCTCGATGGATCTCTCACCGATGTGGCTGTGGCCGGGGATCTGATGGAGGTCGACTTCGTGACTGTCCGTCCCGGGGACTCGCTCCACGAGGCGATGCAGCGAATCGGGACAGGGAAGATCGAGTTGCTGGTCGTGGTCTCGGAAGATACGGAGCCCCGGCTGCTGGGCGTCATCACCCGGAGCAACATCGTGGCAGCCTACAGCCGGGAGCTGCGGCGAAGAAGGGCCACCGTTGAAGGCGACGACGAGAGTTCGTCACCTTCTCTGGTCTTGTAGGACAGCCTGTTCCCGGCAGGGAGTCTTAGGACCAATGCCGGTGAGATAAGACGGGTTTTGTTGTAGTGGGGCAAAGCCCCACACCCCCTTTGGGGAGCCAGTTACCCCAAACCCCCCAAATTAATTGTGGGACTTTGAGGG
>JAJFLN010000573.1 GCA_021772705.1 Candidatus Cloacimonadota bacterium
ATCGAATTTTTTTCACAATCGCGGGTGAAGGGTCTAGCGCGGTTGTTACAATCACGTTCATCGGTGACCCACACTAAGGAGGCACTTCGGTGAGTATTGCAGCACTACTAACTGACGTTCCTCACCCCGGTGAGTTTATTAAAGACGAGATCGAGGCGCGTGGATGGGCGCAGCGCGATTTGGCTTACATTCTTGGTGTAAAGGAACAAGCGATTAACCCGATCATGTCGGGCAAAAGGGGCGTTAGCCCAGATATGGCGCAGGCGCTCTCAAAGGCCTTTGGTATTTCTCCAGAGTATTTTTTGAACCTTCAAAAGGCCTATGAGCTATCTACTGCAAAAGCCGCTGACCCACTACCCGCTTGCAATCTGGGCAACACTTCACACTAATCACACCAAATGCGGCCAACGACGAGCGACACGTTCAGCCGCCACTTTAATGTCACGCACCCCGACAGCAACCATAACGCCATCGTCGCGGGTGATGTATCGACTGCCATCCAACCAATACCATCCCCTGCGCTGTACTGCGCGAATCGGACCTAGAATGTCGAGGGCTTGGGTTAGGGTCATGTGATTAGGTTCATCGTTGGGCAGGACATATTGCGAAGGTCTTCGGCGAGATCAGGATACTCGGCTTCGCATTCGTCGGCGTAGGCCAACAGCGCCGCATCTGCGTATTCATCGTGTTCGATATCGATCACGAAATAGCGGCAGTCGCAGTGCTTCTCGCCTGCCGCGCTTTTGCCGTCAGTGCGTTCGACGCGGAATTTTTGGTAAATGCCTTTGGCTTTATCGTCCATGCTCCGTTTCCTCTCAATTACGTGATTAAACTCGGTACGCGTCGCGATCTAAAATCCGTTCCATGTCTTCCTCCAGGCTCGTTTACGAGATCAGAATTTTGATAGTGGCGACGATGACCAGAACGGCGGCGATAAGTTTCAGCCACGGCCAGACCTGCTCATCCAGCCAGCACAAAATCTCATCGTTTATCGAAACACCGCGCGTTTCTGGCCTACCCTTCACATCCATCACGCGGCCCTCTGGATGGCGTCCAGGCGCTTGCGAACGGCCGCAATGCGCTCTTTGCTTTCGCGTTTCATCGCCCAATGTTCTTCGCCAAGCTCGATGACGGCATCGAGTGCGGCGCTGTTTTCCGACCCGTGGAGGGCTAGACGACCAACTTGTGACAATTCGGACATGTTCCGCTCCATCCTCGATTAGGAGACAGCCAGTTCATGGTCTTTCGGAACGCTGAAGCCCGCTGCGTGCCTGTGGCCACCGCCACCGAACTGTTTGGCAATTTCGGATACGTCCATACCATCCTCAGCGCTTCGCAGGGAGAAGGTTCGCCCTTCTGACGTGTCCCAATAGCAGGCCGCGAATAGCGCCGACCCTTTTGACATAGCGTGTCCGGCATCGCTCGAAAGCGTGTATGGCAAACTCGCTGCGGGGACGGTGTATCCAGCGATGTTTATTTCCCGTTCGCAGACATTGAGAAGCTCGGCAATATCCTTGTGATGCTTGCGTTCAATCGCTTCGCCTTCGCGGCGCAGATCGCCGAGATCGGAGGCCATAAGGCGGCTCCATAACTCAAAGTCGTAGGGATGTGAGAATACGCACGCTTGGATATCGCGAGTGCCGGGGAGATTAAACCGCCACAAATCCCTATCCTCGATATGGTTAATCAGCAAAGGCCTCTCGGTGACGTTAAAATGGTCCCAAGTTATCCCCGCCCCGGATCGCTCCATGTCGAAGGTTGCATAGACACCGCTATCTGGAATCCAGCCCGCGCGCCCTTCTAAGTCAGTAGGGGGCTCTGGGTATCCGGCAAGGTCCTCTGCGGCACTCTTGTGGTGGTCAAGGATCAAGATCGACTGCGCAACCTTGGCCATCTCCTCAAGCACCGGGCGCTTGTAGGAGAAATCGACCATCACAACGCGACGTCCGGTAACGTCCGGCGGCGGCTGTTGATAAACGCCAGCGTGGAACTCCACCGCATCTCCAAGGGCATGCCTGACAGACCACGCCGCGCCAAAGCCATCCGCGCAGTCATTGCCGTGATAAATACATAGAATCTTCGACATTCTCTTTTCTCCTTTAAAGGCTCTCAATTATGTGATTAAACTCGGTTTCATCCAGCCCCGCTTATGGTGCTTGGGTTCCTTGGGCTCATCGGTTCGGTAGCAGATGTCGTGGTGTTCCTGACAATAGCTGCCATGGGCTTTGTCTTTACCGCAAAATGTGAAATTTTTATCCCCAAAGGGGTACTGGCATCCGCTATCGTTCGGGGACTCAAGGGGCCAATGCTTTTGTGGTTTCTGGTCGAGGAGTTTCATTCGCCACCGCTTTCCAACGATAGCATTTTTAGTCTTTCCCATGCGTTCGCCAATTTGTGCGTCGGGAAGACCCTCACCATATAACTTTGAAAGCATTTCTTTTTGTTCTGCGGTCCAGGTTTCGTTGTGACGGGTCATCGTCCATCCCATTTGTTTTGGTTGGCAATTCTCAGCGGTACACCCCATGACTCTAGTGTTACCCGGACATCATCTATGGATCGGCAGACGGCGTATTTAAGTCCGCGCGACTCGACATCGGCTTGGAAGGCTTCCTGTTTTTCCGACTGCTTGCGGTTTCCGACTTTCAACTCGATAAAAGCCGCTGTC
>JAJFLN010000574.1 GCA_021772705.1 Candidatus Cloacimonadota bacterium
CGATGGTTCCAGAGACGAGACGACGGCCAGGCGAACCAGATGGCCGATCCCGGAGAGACCTATCCTTCATCTCTTCACCGTGCCCTGGCCATCCCGTCCGTTGACGTGGTCGACGAGGGAGACTCAATCCGGGTCGTCGCCGACCTGCCTGGCATGACCCCCGATGAGTTTACTGTCGAGGCCGATAGCCGGCGGTTCTTCATTCGCGGGGAGAGAACGGCGCGACGGAACGGGCAGCGCGGCGGCTACTCATTCGCTGAATGGCGGCATGGCGCCTTCGCCCGCACGATCCCGCTGCCCTGTGAAGTCGAACCGGCCCGGTCTGAGGCCCGTTACCGCAACGGAACCCTGGAAACCCGGCTCCCGAAGACCGAGGCCGCAAGGGCCCGGCCGGTCCAGGTGGCCGTGACCTTGCCCAAGCTCCAGACCGGCGAGGGTGTCTGAATCTCCAGGCCGAATTGACCGGGGTAGCCATGACCGTCGCCGGGGCGGACGGCAAACGAGCTGTCCGGAACGTACAGATCGCCCCACAGCCGCTCTCTGCAGAGAGCCGGCATGAAAAGGAGGTAGCCATGACATCGATCACCAGACTCTCCATCCTGCTTGTTCCTGCTGTCCTGATGGGTCTCATGACACCGCTGGTCTTCTCCACGGAGTCTCCCCAGCAGGCAGCGCCGTCCATCGCTACTCAGGTATCGGTAGACCAGCAGAATGAGCTCACTGACGATGAGAGGCTCGGCGTCTCCTCGGCAGCGGCCAGGCTGCTGAAGCACGTGAACCAAGCGCGCCGGGCGATCGTCAGAAATGAGCGCGTCGAAGTCTCGAGACACTTGGAGCAGGCCCAGCTCCTCGGACGCATCGTGGAGCGCGTGATGCCCGAGATCGTCGTCAAGGCGAAGATCACCGCCGGTGACCTCGAGTACACCGACGAGGAGAAGGTCAAGCCCTTGGTGGTGCCCGTCTACGACGAGCTCGAGAAGGTCTCGATCCTCGGTCCGGTCGTGCAGGCCAAGCGCGACGCCGAGGACCGAACTGAGGAGCAGACCAGCACGGCGCCGCTCACACTCGACGTGAAGCTGCGCCACACCAAGGTCAAGCTTGACGTGGCCCTGGCGATGCCGCTGCTCGAACAGGCGAAGAAGGCCATCGCCGACGGTGATACCGATGCCGCCGGAGCCTCTCTCGCGGCTATCCAGACCGGCGTCATCTTTGAGTACGCCATCTCCGATCTGCCACTCGAGCGGGCCCGGATCAACCTCGCTGAGGCCCAGGGCTTGATCGCTCAAGGCAAGCACAGGGAGGCCCGGTTCGCCTTGAAAGTTGCCTCTGATTCGCTGCAGAGGTACGCCAACGGCGTCGGAGACCAGCAGAGCAAGGATGCCGAGAAGCTGCGAGCCGAGATCGACGACCTCCTGAGCAAGACCACTCAGGACGACGACAAGGCTCGAGCGCTTCTGAAGAGCTTCGAGGACACTATCGCCGGATGGTGGGACCGCATCACCGGCTGGTTCGAGTAAGACCAACAAGGCCAGGCCGGGTTGCTCGGCCTGGCCCGAGCGGACTCCTTCGACCGCAGCTGCCGGGCAGGTTCGGCGCCGGTACATCCGCAGTCGGCCTTGCCCGGCATCCTGCGGTCGCCTTCTCTTCCCTCGACTTCACTGCGAAGCTCGCCCCACGGAGATCCCCCGTCCCCTGTCGACTCTTCGAGCACCTTGACCAGGCCGCCCTCTGGGCGCCTGCTGTCAGGGGCTGGTGGGCGGGTGGTCCAGGTCTCGCACCCGCTCCTCCAAGGCGCTGTAGCTGCCGTCGCGGGGATCGGCGCCCTCGAGGCCGCGCCGCAGAATCGCTCACGAGTGTGGGCGACACCTGCTGACAACAGCTGGCTCTCGATCTCCTCGGTGGTGTCATCCGAGCTACGCCGGATGTCGTGAAAGGAAGGGCCTCCACCTTTGCGCGCAGGTACTCCGTTCTTCTCCCTCGAGAGCTCCTCAAGCGAAGGGGCACCTGGACGGGGTTCTCACTTCGAGAAGTCGAGGAGACTGACCGCCGCAGGAGATGCGGTATCGAAACCGGCTGCCGGGCCTATGTATCCGTCGTTCAGGATGGGGCAGCGACTACCTTCAGAGATGCTGAACTCCTCCAGCTTCTCGGTAGGGCGTGCAGTGATTCTGCCCCGCGACACGGCGACGTAGGGGTTGCGCGCCGTGGCCATCACGATCCCTGCGGCGTCACGGAGCGGAAATGTCCGCCCCAGCACCTTCAGAGTCAGTGCCGACTGGGTCACCTGAAACCCCAGCCTGCCTTCCAGGAGCGTCACAGAGGGGCCCTCGGTCCCGCCAGCGTCGATCTGCAGCCGGGTGAACTCGCGATCCGTGGCACGCAGGAAGAGCTCGGCGCCATCCCGGAACCTGACCCGGGCTGCACCGGTCTGGGGCTTGAACGTGGCGTTCTTGGGAAAGACGTCCAGTCGGTTACCCGCACTGAGAGTAGCGCCTGCGGCGATCACGGTGCCATCGATCTCGACCTGGTTTTCGATCCAGCTGACCAAGGCTGGCGCCTCCGGTTCGCTGCGGCACCCAGCCACGAGACCCACGGTGAAGGCCAGCAACAACGAGACTCGCCAGCGCCTTCTGGCCCACCTGATGGCAACGACCTTCAACTGTTCCTCGATCGACTAGACATCGGAGTCAGGATACCCAATCCCCCCGGGTGAAACAATCGTGCCCCGTCCCGTGGGGTGCATGTCACCCAGGGGGTCCCCTGGCCTATTCCGGATCCGTTCGTCCGAGCTTGTCGAGGGGCCCACAGGCGCTTGCTTCGGCGTTTTTGCCTTGGCCAGTTCGCGCAGCTTTTCCCAATCCTCGGCTATCAAGGCCCGCTTCTTGGTACGTGACCAGTTCTTGATTTGCCGCTCTCTGGCCAAGGCGTCTTCACGAGTGGTGAACTCACAACTGTAGGCGAGACGAATCGGCTTCCTCGTGGCCGTATAGCCGCCGC
>JAJFLN010000575.1 GCA_021772705.1 Candidatus Cloacimonadota bacterium
CTGGCTTCCTCCGGTCCGCATCTATCACTCCTTTCCGAAGCTCTACCCAACGTCAATACCCAAGGCAGGAGCCGGATGAGTTGAAGCTCACGTCCGGATCTGTGCGGGGGGCGGCCCGTGAGGGCCGTCCTACCGCGACCTTATCTCTGCGTCCCGTGTGCTCCGATCCTGTCGAGAGGCCGTCCTCGCCTTCAGGCCCCTCGGCAGGCTCGGGGCACACGGGGGGGAGCTTGCTCCAGCGCAAGATCACGAGAAAGCTGCACCCGGTCAGCCGCTCTGCTTGTCCAGCAGCTTCAGCAGCTCCTGGGCCTTCCTCAGATGGCCCGGGTCGTTGGGGAACTGGCGCTGCAACTTCAGGCAGAGGAGGCGGGCTTGCTCGAGCCGCTCGGTCTTGAAGCACGCCACGGCCAGGCCGAAGACGAGCTCGGCGCTGTTCGGCTCCGTCAGATAGGCTCGGGACAGATGAGTGATCGCCTCTTCGTAGTAGCGGTAACGGAGAAACTCGTTTCCGGCGGCATGGTGGACCTTGGTGTTGATCGCCATGAGGCTGACCAGGTCCTTCAACAGCAGCGAGGCGTCGCTGACCCGGCGGTCCGCCAGCAGCTTGCGGCCCAGGGAGACCTGCTCCGTCAGGACTTGTAGCTGCGCCTCGATGGCGGAGAAGTAGGACTGGAGTGACTGAGGGATCTCCTGACTCCGATTGTAGAGGTTCGCCAGATGCAGGTGGGTGTGTAGGAATGGCGCCGTAGTCCGGTTCACCTCGTTGAAGGTGTCGATGGCGGGCCCCAGTTCGCCTCGGCGGCGATGGAGGTCGGCGAGCATGAACTCCACGTAGGGGCTCCGGCTGCCGTCGTCCTCCCGGGCCTCGCTCATCAAGGCCAGGGCCGCCTCGGGTTTCCCCGATGCGACGAGGCTCATGGCCTCCTCCAGGGTCTTCATGGGCAGGTCCGGTCCGCCAGGGCTGCCGGCCGTGGCCAGGGCCTGCTGGGCCGCTGCGTCGGGAGGCGGCGGCGGGGAATCCACCGTCGCGGGCCCGAGCTCCGGTTCGATCCGGTTCTTCTCCAGGTCTTCCTGCAGGGCGCTGACGAGGAGCAAGTAGCGTTGCAGGTTGACCAGATCCCGCAGAGACTCACCCACCTCGCCGACGGCATAGACGGCGCTCGATCGCTGCTTGATGTTCGGGCCGTCGAGCATGCCCTCCAGCTCGTCCACCACGAGCAGGTCGCCGGACCGCCACAGTGCCACGGAGGCGTTGGCCTTGACTCGATTGTCCGAGCTGTTGAGGAAGGGCTCGATGTGAGGGATGATCTCCACTGAGCCGATGTTCATCATGGCCTCGATGGCGTTGGCCTGGACCCGGAGATCCGTGTGCTGCAGATACCTGGCCACCGTGGGTATCCGGCTCGGCTCGCTGATGCGCCCGAGAGCCGTGAGGGCCTCGCAGATGACGTTTCGATCCTCCTCCCGCTCCAGTAGTTCCAGGAGGTAGGTCTCAACGGTGGGGTCGTTGATCCGTCCCAGGCTCTTGACTGCGCCGCTGCGGACGATGGGGTTCTTGTGGCTCAGAGCCTTGACGAAGCAGGTGGTGACCTCATCGCCGCTGAAGAAGGAGAGGCTCTCGATCACGTTCCGGAGCACATCGGGATCCGGCTCGGTGGTGAAGGTCGTCGTGAGCCACCCGGCGATCCGTTCGCCCCGGACGTGGCGGGCGGCGTAGACGGCGCTGGCCCGCTCCCACTTCTCGGTGCTGTTCAGCAAGGTGGAGAGGATCTGCATGGCCGCCTTCGGATCGATCTCGCCGAAGGCGATGGCCAGGTTGCCCATCACCCGGTTGTTCTGTCCGTCCACGAACAGGGGTTTCAGGATGCCGAGCTTCCGCTTCTCCTGCAGATCGATGGCGGCCACGACTTCCACGGCGTTGGCCCGGACCCTGGGATTGGGATCCTTGAGGGCCTTCTTCATCAGGGCCAGCACGTCGTCACCTTCCAGGCCGAGGAAGATCTGGATCATGGTGGCCCGGGCCTTGGGGTTCTCGGTCCGGTCGAACCGCTCGTCGATGAGGCGGCAGAGCATGCCCTTGTCCTCCATCCGGGTCTCCCGGAGAGACTTCAGGGCCGCCACCACCACCTCCTCCTCAGCATCGTCCAGGGCGGCGAAGAGGGCTTCTGCCGATGAGGGGTCTCCCATGCGCCCCAGGCTCTCGATGGCGGCGCGCCGGACCATCGTGTAGGGGCTCCGGGTCTGGGGAATCAGGACGGCCAGAGACTCCGGAGTGGGAAAGTGCCAGAGGACGGAGGCGATGGCGCCGGTGATGCTCGGGACCGAGGACCCCAGGGCTTCGATCATCCTGGGGCCGATGGCCGGGTCCCCGATGCGGGCCAGCGCCTGCACAGCCTCCTCGGCGACCCGCTCGTTGGTCAGCTGATCGAAGAGGGTATCCGTCGATGCCGGGCTGCCGATCTTGCCCAGGGCCTGGACGGCCGAGGTGGACATGTTCGGGTCCGGGTCTGCCGAGAGGCGGGCCAGCTTTTCGGTACAGCGGGCGAGCAGGTGAATGCCATGACTCCGGAGCTCCAGGGCCTCGTCGCCGTGAAGGCTGACCTCAGGCTCCACCGTCACCCTCCGTATCCATGCCTCTGTAAAGCTTGAAAGCCTTCTGGTAGATCGGTGCCTCCTGCTCCTTCACGCTGTCCATCACACGGCGGAGCAAGTCCCGGGCGAGGCTCGTGTGTCCGCACTTGTTGCAGGCACGAGCGTAATAGTAGCTGATCTCGGGGCTGACTGGGTCTTCCAGGTGCGCCCGGAACAGGTGGTCCAGAGCCTCCTCGGATCGTTGCTGGAAGAGCAGCATTTTCCCCGCCTGGAAGTGAGTGTCGGGGGCGATGGGCGCCTGGCTGACCAGGAACTTGAGGGTCGTGTAGGCTTCCTGGATCTTGCCCTTCTCCAGCAGCCATCGGGAGTTCCGGACCTGCTCCTCCAGGACGGCGAGCCGGATCTCGTAGGCCTTCAGGTAGGCGTCGACCAGCCTGGGGGTGTCCTGACGGGAGGAATAGACCGTGGCCAGCTCCAGGTTCGGGTTGAGGAAGCTCTTCCGGAGGGCCGAGTCCTTTTCGATCAGCGCCGCCCGCCCGTCGGAGGGCTTCCCCGGATGGTCGATGCGTGCCTTCAGGTAGGTCCAGACCCACTCGCCGGGCATTTCGGCCGAGGCCTCCGCCAGGAGTGTCCTGGCCTCGTCGTCCTTCCTCTCCACCGACACGGCCAGGATCTTCTCGGCCCGCTCCCGGACGTACCGGCTCCTGCCGCCTCTGCCGAGCCGCTTCAGAGCCTCGTCCAGCCCCGGTCCCGTCTCGGCCATGGACGAGACGCCCTTCAGCGCTGCCAGCAGCAGGGGCTTTCTGGGGCCGCTGGCCAGGAACCGGAGCGACTTGCCGATCTCCCCGACGACGTAGATGGCGCTGAAGCACTGCTTCTGGTCCGCCGGGTCGAGCATCTTCTCCAGCTCCCGGACCACGTCGACCTCGCCGTGTTGCCACAGAGCGAGCACTGCATTGGCCTTCAGCCGGTTGTTCGTGCTGGCGATGAAGGGCCGGATATGGGGGATCACATCGGGGCCCGCCGTGGCGGCGCAGGCCAGGATGCCCTCGATGGCGTTGGCCTGGACGCGGGCCTCGGAGTCCCGGAGACACTCGGTCAGCAACAGGATATCGTCGGGGCCGGCCAGACGGCCCATGGCGTTGACCAGGGCGGAGCGAACCACGGGTTCGTCCTCCTTCTGGTAGGCCTCGAACAACCCCTGGATCTGTGAGGACTCGGCGATGAGCCCCAGCAGCCGGGCTGCCTGCTGTCGAACCGAGGGCTCCTCGTTGGCCATGACCTCCACGACCCGGGCGGTCACCTCCGCCGTGGGGTAATGCTCCAGGGCCTTGAGGCAGACGGCCAGGACCTCCGGTTCGGCCTCCGTCTTGGTCAACCGGACGAGCCAGGAGGCGGACTGTGGACTCTGGATCCTCCCGAGACACCATGCCGAGCTAGCCCGGAACCACTTGTCCGGGTTCTTGAGCATGGTCGCCACCGTAGTGAGGGCGAGCTTCAGGTCCGCCTGGTGGATCGCCACGGCTGCGTTGGCCATGGCCCGGTTGTTCGTGTCCGCCAGCAGGGGCCGCAGGAGCTGGAACTTCTGCTTCGGGGGCAGGGACATCCGGTCCAGGGCCTCCACGGCGTTGGCCCGGACCCGGTCGTCGCTGTTCCGGAGAGCGGCGGTGATGGTCGGAACCGCCGTCAGGTTCCCCATGAAACCCAGGGCCATGATGGCGCCGGACTTCACGTGGTGATTCGATGTGGACTCGAAGCACTTCACCACGGCCTCGGCGGCCCGGGATTCCTTCACATAGCCGATGGCTTTGAGAGCGTAGAGAGCCACCCAGGGCATGGGGTCGCTGATGAGGCGGATCAGGGGGCCGCAGGCTGCCTTCTTGTCGGGGCACTCTCCCAGGGCCGTGGCGACGTTGGCCCGGACTGCCGGGTCCGGGTAGGCCACGTTGTTCAGCAGCACCTCGACGGCCCGGGAGTCGCTGAACCTTCCGAGCTCCAGGACCGCGTGTTGCCGGATGATCACGTCGGGGGACTCCGCAGCCGAGAGCAGGAGGTCGATGGCCGCCGGATGATCCAGCTCCGACAGGGCCAGGGCCGTCACCTCCGCCAGATCCACGGTGTGAACGGCGGATCGGAAGATGGGCAGGGAAGCGGGGCTGGCGATCTTTCCCAGGGCCAGGATCGCCTTCTTCGCCACATCCAGGTCAGAGCCGATCGCGAAGGAATGGAGGTGCTCGAGGCAGCGGCCCATGATCTTCAGGCCCGCCTCTCTCAGCCGGGCAATCGCCACCCCTTCGAAGCTCCCTTCCTCCTGGGCATCGGAGGTGGCCGGCCCCCCCCTGGTTGTCCGGGAAGGACGGGACATGCTCTTCTGCAGAAGGGCGCTCAGGCTGCGATTGGCCTGGTGGCTGACGATGGGCACCGGATCCCGGGTGGCGTTCCGGAGAGTCTCGAGAACATCCTCCTCATCGGCCGCGTCAGCCAGGAATTCTATCTGGGAGAGAGCGTAGCGTCGAATCTGGGGATCCGGATCCCCCGTCAGCGCCATCATTCTCTTTAGATCGTCCATGCAAGGAACGGGCCCATCATGACCCGGATCCTACACTTATCACCGGGGATCCAGCATGGCAAGGCGGAGGACGGAGGGAATGGCAGTCTCTTCTGATAATCTGCCCCCTGTGGACAGGCTGCGGATCACGCACATCGGGAAGTACAGGCTCCTGAGAAAGCTCGGCGCTGGCGGCATGGGTGTGGTCTACGCAGCCCTGCAGGAGGGTCTCGGCAGGGAGGTGGCGCTCAAGCTGCTGCCCGAGAGCCGGGTCCAGCCCGGGAAGGTGACTCTGGATCGCTTCATGAAGGAGGCGGCGATCTGCTCCAAGCTCAGTCACCCCAACATCGTGAAGGTCTCCGGCGATCCCCGGGCCAGGGCCCTGGCGGCAAGCATAGGGGAGGTCCTGGACCGTCAGCCCGTCGCTGGTCCGCTGCGGAAGGTGCGCCTGCTGGACCCTTCCCTGCCGGGGGCGTGCCAGGCTGCCTCAGTCGTAGGCCTCGTCGCGGCGGCGGATGTTGTCCCGGAACGCGGTGAACTGCTTCAGGAACGTCAGGTTCACCACTCCCAGGGGACCGTTGCGCTGCTTGCCGATGATGATCTCCGCCATGCCTTGGGCGTCGGATTCCTTGTTGTAGACCTCGTCTCTGTAGAGGAAGAGAACCAGGTCGGCGTCCTGCTCGATGGCCCCCGATTCGCGCAGGTCCGACAGGATAGGCCGCTTGTCCTCCCGGGACTCCACCTTCCGGGATAGCTGAGAGAGGGTGACGACCGGGACGTCCACTTCCCGGGCCAGGCTCTTGAGCATCCGGGAGATGTTGGATATCTCCTGCTGCCGGCTCTCGATCTTGGTCTGGGGGTCCGTGATCAGCTGCAGGTAGTCGATGACGATGAGCCCGACGTCATGCTCCCGCTTCAACCGGCGGGCCTTGGAGCGGAGTTCCCGGATCGTGATTCCCGGGGTGTCGTCGATCAGGATCGGAGCGCCGCCCAGGATACCCGCGGCGTTGGTCAGGGGGGTCCAGTCGTCGGCGCCGAGGAAGCCCTTGCGGACTTTGTTGGAGTCCACCATGGCCTCGCTGCAGAGCATGCGGAGCACGAGCTGCTTGGCGGACATCTCGAGGCTGAAGAAGGCCGTCGGTGTCTTCGGGTCCCCGTGAACGGCGGCGTTTCGCATCAGCTCCAGGGCGAAGGCTGTCTTACCCATGGAAGGCCGCGCGGCCAGGACGATGAAGTCCTGCTTCTGAAAGCCTGTGGTGAGCTGGTCCAGATCGGAGAAGCCGCTGGGTACACCGCTGATCATGGCCTTGGTCTCGTAGAGCTTCTCGATCATCTTGAAGCCCTGGTCCACCACGTCGCGGATGTGCTGGTACGATCGGTGCTCCCGCTGCTGGGCGATCCGGAAGAGCTCGGCCTCGGCGAAGTCGAGGATGCCGGCGACTTCCAGCTCCTCGCTGAAGGCCTGATTGCCCAGCTCGCTGGAGAAGTTGATCAGTCTCCTCAGGGAAGCCTTGCCCGAGACGATCTTGGCGTAATACTCCGCATTGGCTGCCGTGGGTGTGATCCCGAACAGCTCCATCAGGTATTCCGAGCCGCCGATCTCATCGATCTGTCCCGATGATTTCAGCGCGTTGGACAGGGTGACGATGTCCACGGGCTCGTTCTTGTCCATCAGGTCCCGGATGGATCGGAAAAGCAGCCGGTGACGAGTCCGGTAGAAGTCCTCCTCCGTCAGGGTCTGCAAGACCTCGCTGGCCTTGTCGGGGGACAGGAGCATGGAGGCCAGAACGGACTGCTCGGCGAGCAGACTGTTGGGGGGGACTCTCTGGAGTGACTGGGAATCGGACATCAGGAAAGGGTCAAGTCATTCAACACAGAGTTCGCAGAGACACAGAGACACAGAGACACAGAGGATTTTGGGGAATGGCCTTCTCTGTGTCTTCCGTGGCCTCTGTGTTGACAGGAGCGCGTTCAGATTCAAGAGCTTCCCGGGGGCCACTGGACTCCCGGGTCGCACCTGGAAACTGAATCTAGCCGGCGCTGCCTTCGGAGTGGACGTTCTCCTCTTCCTCGGCGCTGGCGGCCTCCTGGGCTTCCTCGGCGGCGAGCTGCTCTTCCATCTCGCCGACTATCTCGAGACGCAGGGTGGCGGTGACGCCCGTGTCGAGCTTGGCGGTGAAGTGGAAGACGCCCAGGTTCTTCAGGTGCTCCGGCAGGTTCAGCTTTCGCTTGTCCACCGTGAGGCCCGAGGTCTCGAAGACCATATCAGCCACTTCCTGGGGAGTGACGGAGCCGAAGAGCTTGCCTTCCTTGCCTGCCTTCTTGACCACACGCAGATTGAGCTGCGACAGGGTCTCGGCCAGGTCACGGGCTGAGCTGATCCGCTTCTCGCGCATGTCGTTGGCGATGCGGATCTTCTCTTTCAGATCCTTCAGGTTACCCGGTGTGGCGGTGATGGCCAGCTTGCGAGGGAGGAGGTAGTTTCGGGCGAAGCCGTCCTTCACCTTCAGCACCTCGTTCTTGCCGCCCAGGTTGTCGATGTCCTTTCTCAAGATGACTTCCATTACAGGTTCCTCCTACGGGTGGGTCCGTTCCGGACCGTCATGAAGTTCACAATTCGATGTCGTCATACCAGGATTCGTCCTTCTTGTCTTCCTTGGGAGGTTGGTTCTCCTTGTCGAGACGCCGGAAGTCCATCCAGGAGTCGAAGATGGCCACCACGGCCATCTGCTTTAGGTTGAGGACGATGAATGAATAGATGATGGCAGCCAGGAGAGGATCGAGGCGGTACTTGTCGATCCAGAAGGCGGCGACGGAGAATGCCAGGAGCATGTAGGGGACCAGTGAGATCAGCAGCAGACTGTCGCTGACAAACTCTCCCGTGGCGTGTCGCGAGGACCGGAACAGGGCGTAGGCTGCGAAGCAAAGGATGGGGAGCCAGGAGGCGGTCCATTCGATGCGCCAGGTCCGGAACCCGCTGACCCTGGGCAGATGGATGTTCCATCGGGGCAGCAGCCAGACGGCGGCCAGATAGAAGAGGCTGAAGTAGACCCCTGAGCCGACGAAGAAGATCCCGATGGGGAACTTGTTGATCTGCAGGAGCATCTGCCGGTTCTGCTCGGTCCGCTCGAGCCAGCGGTCGTAGTCGTGACTGCCCTCGGATTGGGCTGCTTCGGCGGAGACCTGCTCTCCCGTCATCCAGACGAAGGCCTCGTCGACGGCGCTGGCCGCGGTTGAATCGGGCGGTGTGGAGAGGCTGGCGATGATCCTCTGGGGATTGAAAGCCTGATTGATGAACTCCTCCGTGGTCGGCACCTTGTCGGAGTTGAGGGCATGGAAGTTGTAGCCGTAGAAGAGGCCGCCCATCAGCAAGGTCAGGCCCGCCGCGCCGAAGGCGATGGTTTTCAGGGCATCCCGATCGGGTCTGGAGAGGATGCCCAGCAGTGCCCCGGCGCAGGCGAATGGCAGGGCGAAGATCTGCTGTGGGCCCGGCGCCGCCACGACCAAGAACAGCAGGATGGCGGCGACGCTCAGTGTCCCGGCCTTCCGGCCATGGCGGAGGTATATGGCGCAGAGGGGAACGGGGACGAAGGGCGAAACAGCCAGATTGATCAAAGGGATCGAGGCGAGCATGAGGAGGGCAAGGAAAGCCAGCATGAGGGTCCAGATTTCCATTCGCATCATCATGATCAGGCCCGGTGGGAGGATTGAGACCCTCCACGCCGGGCACTGGGTAAACCTTTCTACGAAACGTTCCGCAATTAGCGGGACGTGCAGTAGGGAATGAGAGCCATTTCACGGGCTCTCTTGACCGCCGTGGCGATTGCTCGCTGCAAGCCCGGGGTGGCCCCGGAAGTCCTGAGGGGCATGATCTTGTTCTTCTCGTTGATCAGTCGCCGGACCATGGTCACGTCCTTGTAATCGATGTCCTTCACCTTGAAGCCGCCAAACTTGTTGACGCGCTTCTTGACGTTCTTCCGCAGACCGTCCTTCTTGCGGACTTTTCCCTTGTCGCGGCCTCGACCTCTCGGCTTGGGCATTGTGGAACTCCTCTGGCTGTGAACTCAGTCTCTGTTCGGAATCTGTTGAACGAGTCGGAACTGTGGGCCGGTACATCTCTTCCGGCTCGGGTTTCTCTAGAATGGGATGTCGTCGTCGGGAGGGGCGAACCCATCGTTGTCAGACGGGTTCCCGGAGCTCTCGCTCCGTCCTCCGTCGCCGCCACCGCCGCGAGGTTCTGCGGGGGGATAATCGTCGTCACGAGGACGACCTCCGCCGCCGCCGCCACCGCCAGGAGGAGAGCCGAGGAACTGAACCGAATCGGCGACCACGTCGACAGCAGAGCGCTTCTGACCGTCCTCCGTCTGCCAGCTGCGGGACTGGAGGCGACCCTCGACGAAGACGGGCCTCCCCTTGGACAGGTAGTTGGCGCAGTTTTCCCCCGACTTGCCCCACACGTTGATCCGCATGAAGCAGGTGTCCTCGCGCTTTTGCCCGTCCTTGCCCGTGAATCGACGGTTTGTGGCCATGTCGAAATGGCAGACCGCCGAGCCGCTCGCCGTGTAGCGAAGCTCCGGATCACGAGTCAGGTTGCCCATCAAGAAAACCTTATTGAAATTCGCAGCCATGATTTCAGGTCCTTAGCGATTCCCGCTCAGGAGAGCTTCCGGGTCGTCATCGACCGGAGCACGTCCTCCTGCAGTCGAAGAAACTCACCAAATTTCTTGGCCGAATCCTTCACGCCCTCGAACTCGAGGAGGATGTAATAGCCTTCCGTTTCCTTCTTGATCTCAAATGCCAGCTTCTTCCGGCCCCACTCGGTGATCTTTCCGATCTTGGCTCCGGTCTTCGCCAGAGCCGCCTCGGCCTTGGTCACGAATTTGGTCACGTCCTTCTTCTCGAAGTCCGGGGGCGCGATGAGCAGCGTTTCGTAAGTTCTCATTACCTTCTCTAACCTCCTGATTTCTCGGCATGTTCGGCCCGGCTCGGACACATGACTGGTCAACGACCCGTCGGTCCCGATTGCACCGCCACCAATCAGATCATGTGCGGCTGCGCGCAATCCCGTGCAAACACCCTTCATGGCAACGAGGGCTGCCGAGAGACGGCCCATTATATCAGAGGCCGGTTACGGGTGCAACCAGATCCGCCGTCGCTGGGTGCATGTCCCGTAGGGGGTCCCCTGGCCTATTCCGGATCCGTTCGCCCCGAGCTTGTCGAGGGGCCCACAGGCGCTTGCTTCGGCGTTTTGGCCTTGGCCAGTTCGCGCAGCTTTTCCTAATCCTCGGCTATCAAGGCCCGCTTCTTGGTACGTGACCAGTTCTTGATTTGCCGCTCTCTGGCCAAGGCGTCTTCACGAGTGGTGAACTCACAACTGTAGGCGAGACGAATCGGCTTCCTCGTGGCCGTATAGCCGCCGC
>JAJFLN010000576.1 GCA_021772705.1 Candidatus Cloacimonadota bacterium
TTTTCCCGCACACTTCAGATGTTGGAAAACCGTGCAAGATCCTGCCTGCATCGGTAACCTGGACAAGTTGGGGCACGTCACAAGTGTGCGGAAATCATGGCACAATCTGATCGGTGCCCAACTTGCCAGTTGCCAAGCAGCCCCTCCGTGCTGCTGCCTTTCTCCCGAGGTCCGAGGTCCGAGGTCCGTAGTTCGTAGTTCTCGTGTCCAGAGGAGACCAGTGCCCAAAGGCCAAGAGGGAGCGCCTGGGGCTCAGGGTGCAATCAGTCGACGAGTCGGACGTCCATGAACATCTGGCCGTCCTTCATGACCGGCTCGCCCTCGACGACGGCGTAGATGCCGATGTCGACTCGGCTCCGTCCGAAGAGATTGGCAAAGTAGGTCCTGAGGCGAGGGGAAGCGGAAGCCTCAACCTTTCCGAGACGCTTGGTCCCGGGGTCCTGATAGGTCTTGACCGTGAGAAAGCCGAGGCCGCTGGCTGAAGGGGTCTCGGCCAGGGCACGTCCATCGGTCTGGTTGAAGTTGACCCGCTCGAACTGCGCGATTTTCTGCTTCACCGATTCCACCTGCTGCTTGTAGGCCGCAGCCGGATCGACCTGAGCAAAGGCACCGAGAACAGCCATGTCGGCGGCGGCCTGGAACTGCGCCTTGGCGGCGTAGAAGTGGCCCACGTCGACGGTGAGGGCCAGCATTCCCAGGAAGGTCATGAGCCCGGCGACGAACATCACCGTGATCTGGCCCGATCGGCTCGCGAGAGGCATGGCGAGGGAGCGCTTCATCTGTCTAGAAGGTGATTCCCGGAACCCGTTCAAAGGTCTGGACAATCATCTTGGACTCCGAAAAGACGTTTCCTGTGGACTTCCCAATCATGAAGAGGGGAACCAGGAAGGTGTGCGGGAAGGCAACCTGGATGGCCACCGACGGAGCGCCGTCGCCAAAGTCGGGATCGTTGGCGATGGTGGTGATCGTGATGGCGCCCGTGCTGGGGATGGCAACTCCAGGAGCAGACCGGTGAATCCAGGATTCAACCTCGGCTCGGGTCCGGTTGTTCATGGCTGCAAAACGGACCCCTTCCCGGGTGGCGTGGGTCACGCTGACATTGACGAACAGGTAGTAGCCCAGGTCAATGATGGCGAATAGGAGGCCCAGGACCAGGGGCAGAATAAGGGCCAACTCCACCAGTGCCTGGCCGGTGGTTCTCCGTCTCAGAGGGGGGGCGCTGTCGCCAGTATTGGGTGCAAAGATCATGATGAGAAACCTGGAACTCGGTAGACCTTGAGCTGCGAGCTGATCTGCAGGATTTGCACTCCGTTGGCGAAGTAAATCGGCAACACCAGCTCGTGGCGGTGATCCACGGTGACCGTGACTGAAGTGAGGTTACCCCCGAAATCGGGATCGCCCGGTGTCACCGAGAAGCGTATCTCCTCGTCCCGGAGTGGCCTGATCGGTCCGTGAGCCGTCTTGATGATCGTCCGAAGCTCTTCTTCCGTAAAGCGGGCGTCACCGTTCGTGCCAGTCCACATCGCAGCCCGTGCTCCTTCTCTGACCGCAGCGTGAGTTCCGATGAAGTCGTAGAAGTAGAAGCCGAAATTGATGACCGCCACACCAATAAAGATGATGAACGGCAGAGCAACAGCAAACTCGATGAGAGCTTGACCCTTTCGGAATCCTCTGTTCTGAACGGTTGCCATATCGCGCCGGTAGGTTAACACAATCTCCACCTGCCAACTATAGCGAAGGAACAGGCCGATCGCAACGAATTCGGGGCCATGACGTCAGCCCTGTCGGAACTCCACGGTCGTGTCAGACAGTTCTGATCTGGCTGGAGCTTTGCGCCGACTCCGTCGCTGGCGTCAACATGGCCAGCCGCTCCGCTGAGGCTCTGGCTCGATTCCGGACTCTCGGGTCCCGATCCTGCCGGAGGCTATCGAGCTGGATGTAGACCTCCCTCGTCGGATGCAGCTGTCCCAGCACATAGGCCGCGCTGGAGCGGAAGAGATCACAGCCGTGGGTCACCATCTCGGACAGAACGGTCTCGGCCTTCCTGTAGCCGGTCTTCAACAAGGGGATGACGGCGTTTGCCCGGACTCTGTTGCTCGAGTCTTCCAGGTAGGGAGGAAGCAAGCTCAGGATCTCCTCCGGAGAGCAGATCGCCGAAAGGGCCTCCACAGCTCCCGCCCGGACCCGCTGGCTCTCGTCCTGCAACCGTTCGACGAAGATGACCTGAAGGTTCGCGTCTTGCTCTCGCGCCAGCAACGACAGGGACAGGGCCCGAAGCCGTTCGTCCTCGTCGGCATGGGAACGGGTAGCCAGGATGAAGCCTCGAGCCACCTCGTTGTCGGCTTTGCAGAACGCCTGAAGAATGTTGTAGCGCAGCTTCGAATTCTCGCTGGTCACATACCGGTTTCGAAAGAGCTCCACCGCCGGTGCGTCCAGCTTGGTGGCCAGCAACTCGATGACCGTGTTCGCCACGTAGGGCTCGGCGTCCAGGCAGATCTCGAACGCTCTGTAGACCTCCTCGTCAGGCCAGAGCATTCCCAGCTTTCGCACCGCACCGGAGCGGTTGGGCCCCCAGCAGTCTCCTCGGCAAATCTCGAGAAGAGTCTCCTTAACCTTCTCGACCTGCTCGCTGCCTGTCAATTCTTTCAGGGCCAGATAGCGAACCTGTTCGGACTCGCTGCAGATGCTGTTGGATATGTCTCTCTCTACATGGTGCGCGGTCATGTGGCTACCCCCAGGCACCCAGTTCGGATCCAAACTCCAGCAAGCTATTCCCCGGAGCAGTATTCGAATGGTCGCGGAATGATAAGGATCGACGGGGGAAGTGTCAATCCCTTGGGCTTCGGCTGGGTGCATGTCCCGTAGGGGGTCCCCTCCTCCGTTCGCCCCACTATGGATGCCCGCATCCAAGACGACTGAATGGCCGAGTTTTCCCGATCCGTT
>JAJFLN010000577.1 GCA_021772705.1 Candidatus Cloacimonadota bacterium
GCCGTCGTGGCCCTGGACGGCAGCGGAAGCTCCACGACCCGGGTTGGCGTGACCCTGGTCTACTCCTGGAGTGTGACACGGGAGGGAGTCGCCATCCCCGTGACCAATGCAGCGGCGGCCAATGCCAGCTTCACCCCCGATGCAGCGGGAGTCCACGTGGTGACCCTCACCGTCTCGGACGGGAGGTTCTCGGCGACGATCACCGCAAACCTCACTGTCACCGCCAGCGGCGGGACATCGCCCTCCACGACCCTGGCCGTGGACAGCCTGCAGCTCGACCCCGCGTCGGTCGTCCTGGGAGGGTCCCTGAACGTCCGTGTGACGGTTCGGAACTCTGGGGCTGTGACGGCCACAACGGTTCGGCCTGCCCTGACCCTGTTCCGGGGCGTGACGGATGCTACTGGGGATTTCCAGGTGGGCCCATTCTCTCCAGCGTCTACCTCCATCGCAACAGGCGGCATTCAGACCTTCACGGTATCCCTCAACGTGGGGACCAACGCGGGCCTGGGGGGCATCACCGTCGGCGCCGGGATCACGGCTGACAACGCAACGGCAGTCCAGGCGCCGACTCAGACTCTGACTCTCACCCTGCCGGCGACCTCGACGACTCTGGCTGCCCTGGGTCTGGCGCTCACGCCGGCGACGACGGGGCCCGGAAACTCCTTCACCGCGGCACTGACAATCCAGAACTCCGGCGGGTTGACCGCCTCGGGAGTGGTGCCCTCCATCAGCTTCACCCGGGGCAGCGCCTCGGCAGCCTCGGACTTCACCGCTGGCCCGTTCGCGCCCGGGTCGGCCAGTATCCCCGCCTCTGGAGTCCAGACATTCACGTCCCTGGTCGTTGTTGGCGCTTCGGCTCAGGCAGGGGAGGTCACCGTGGCTGGCAGCGCCGTGGCGAGCAACGCGGGACAGGTGTCTTCCATAGCGGCATTCACCATCGCGTCGACGGCGCCAGTACTGCCGACCACGCTGGTGGTGGACAGCTTGGCGCTACAGCCCTCCTCCACGGGCGCCGGGGGCGTCTTCGACGCTGTCGTCGCGGTGCGCAACGGCGGTAACGCCACTGCCTTGTCGGTGATCCCCTCGTTGAGGTTCACCCGGGGCGGCAGCGACGTCAGCAGCGAGTTTGCACTGGGCACGCCATCGCCGGCGGGCCCGAGCCTCGCCTCCGGCGCCATCGTGACCTTCTCTCTGCCTGTCACGGTCCTGAGTACGGCCGCCACGGGGATCGTCACTGTTGTGGCCAGCGCCCGAGGCAGCAACACGGCGACGGCCACCGGGCCGTCAGCGGAGCTGATCATCTCGACGCCGGCGAGCCTGGCGTTGACAGCCTTGACGGTATCTCCCTCCACTGTGACGACAGGACAGAGCCTGGTAGCGACAGCCGCCTTCCAGAACAGGGGACAAGGGACCGGGCGGATCACCTCAGCGATCCTGGTGGGGACAGGATTCTTGGCCTCACCCAATGGCCAGCCTCAGGATCTGGCCCCGGGAGCTTCCGGCAGCTTCGAGTTCGTCCTCACCGCCGGAGACTCGGCAGGTGTCTTCTCCATCACTTCCGCGACGGTCACGGCCACGGACTTGCTGAGTTCCAGGGCGCTTCCGGTGGCGACGAACACGGCCAGCGCCGCGGCCCTGACTGTGGTTGTACGGCCCGCGCTGGTCATCGGCGAGGGCTCTCTCTCGTCGGCGACGGTGACCACGGCCAGCACCTTCGGGTTGACCATTCCTGTCACTAACCTGGGACCCGGATCGGTCTCTCTTTCCGGGCTGTCCGTCAATTACGGAGCCGGATTGGTCGCTGTGGCCCAGGCAGGCAGCGCTTCGTCGGTGACCTCCGGGACCACCGCAACAGTTGGCTTCGATGTCGCGGTGGAAGCCGGAGCAGCCCTGGGCAGCCGAACCGGTTCGCTGGTGCTGACAGCCACTGCGGACACGGGGTTTCTGTTCCAGGTGACCCGGTCCGGGATTGCCTCCGTGACAGTCACCGAGTCGGTGCCCGTCACGGTGCCGACCAGCTTCCCGGGTCCCACAGGGTCCTCGGATATCGTGCTCTCTCACGACGAGACCCGGCTCTGGGTGACCAATCCGGCCAATGACTCCGTAACGGGGTTTACCGTCAGCGGCGCCGCCCTGTCGAAGACCACTGAGATCGCCGTGGGCGACGAGCCCACCTTCCTGGCCTTCTCTCCAGACAGCCGGAGTCTCTACGTGTCGAACCGCATCTCGGGGACCGTGAGCATCATCGACACGGCCAGCAGGCTGGTGCGCAAGAACATCCCCGTGGGCGCCGAGCCCTGTGGCATTGCCGTGTCGCCCAACGGAACCCGGGCCTACGTCGCCAACTCCATGTCCTCCAGCGTGTCGGTCCTGGATCTGACGACAGAGGGTGTCCTGGGGCATGTGACTCTGCCAGACGGAGGGTTCTTCCCGTTCAGTGTGGCCATCACGAACGACAACGATGGCGATGACACGGACGAGAAGGTCTACGTGACCCAGTTCTACGGGCAACTTCGAGAGGGAATGGATACCGCCGACACGGGTGACCTGGATGACGGGCGAATTGGCAAGGTCAGCGTCCTCAGTGCGGCCTCGAACCTGTTCACCACCACGGTGGTCTTGAATCCGAAGTCGACGGGCTTCAACTCCGATCGTTCGGCCTTCGGCGGTTCGGCCACCCATCCCACCACGGCCTTCCCGAACCTGCTCTCCAGCGTCGTGTTGAAGGGCCGCTGGGGATACGTGACCAATACGGCCATGTCCCCCGAGGGTCCCGTCGACTTCGTGAGCAACACCCAGTCGTTCGTATCTGTGTTCGACACCATGACCGACACGGAGCTGACGACGGCGACGTTCAACATGAACGAGGTCATCGAACAGACCTCTCCCAAGAAGTTCTTCCTCAACACTCCTTGGTCGCTGGCGTTCTCACGGGGATCGACGGCGGCCTACGTGCTCTCGGCCGCCAGCGACGTGGCCATGCGGGCCCGGGCTCTGCCTGATGGCTCCCTGGCCATCTCGGGATTCCCGGGAATGACGACGACCTCCGTGATCCAGGTCGAGGTGGGCAAGAACCCGCGGGGCGTGGTCGTCGATGAGCAGGGCCGATGGGCCTATGTGCACAATCACGTGAGCCGGGACGTGACGGTCATTCAGGCCGGAACCAACACGGTAACCAGCACGGCGGCGGCCTCGGCGTTGCCGACGCCAGGGACGACGGCGGCGTCTGTCCTCCGGGGCCAGGAGCTGTTCAACACCTCCAGAGGCCGTTCGAGTGAGTCCACCGCCGCGGCGAACCGGATGTCGACCAACGGCTGGGGCAGCTGCTTCTCTTGCCACCCCTTCGGCTGGACCGATACGGTGGTCTGGAACTTCGGAGGCGGTCCCAGAAAGGCGACGCCCCTCAACGGCAGCTTCAGCTCCTCCAATCCGGAACATCAGCGGGTCTTCAACTGGTCCGGCGTCTTCGATGAGGTGGCGGACTTCGAGTTCAACGTTCGAGGAGTCTCGAGCAAGAAGGGGACTGTGGCGGCCACGTCGAGCAATCCTCCGACGGGGTTGATCCTGGGGACGGCCACGAGCGCCCTTGCGGGACTGGGAGCTCCGAACACGGGACGCTCTCCTGACTGGACGGACATCGAGAACTACTTCAAGAGGGGGATCAGGAACCCCGTTTCACCCTTGCGAGGCACCGACGTCAGCGCCGGCCGGGCAGCATTCCAGGCAGCCGGCTGTGTCTCCTGCCACGGCGGTTCGAACTGGACGTCGAGCCGGCGCTTCTACGAGCCTCCTCCTCCGGCGGGGGCCGTCGTGAGCGGGCAGATCGCCGAGGTGCTCAGGGACTCCGACACCTTCATCGCGAGCGAAAAGCGGGCGAACAACACGACCGCCGCGGGCAGTCTCGGGTTCAATCCGCCAAGTCTCACCGGTGCCTGGGCGTTCCCGCCCTTCTTCCACAACGGCAAGGGCCGGACCCTGCAGGAAGCCATGACCCGGATACTGAACACGAAGGCCCACAAAGACGCCGGTGTGGCGGGCACGCTGGACACGACGGCCACCCGGATGGCCGTGGCCCAGTTCGTGATCGCCATCGATGACGACATGCCGGCCTTCAGCAACATCGCCCAGCTGCGATACCAGCCGCTGCAGGGCCCGAGCACCCTGGCCCAGGGCAACTCGGCCCTGGTTACGGTGACAGTGACAAGCGACAGCGACTCCTCCACGGCGACGGTCACCTCAGCGGCCCTGACATTCACCGGTGGTCAGCCCATGACGGCTACCACCGTGACGGTGCCAGCCTCGATCGCCGCCAGTGGATCCGCCACGGTCACATTCCTGGTGACAGCGCCGGCCGACGCATCCATCGGTCCCTGGACAGCGACCTTGTCTCTCGGGGTCGAGGACGGGCTGACGACCCGGACCGTGTCTCGTAGCGTGGGCTCCATCACTGTGGTCACCCCGATGGTGAACCTGACCGTGGGGACACTCCTGCTGCCTTCACCGACCCTATCCCGGGGACAGACGTTCATCGCTACTCTTCCCGTCACCAATGCCGCCGGCTCTGCCGGGGCGACCTTCGTGACCTCCAATCTGGCGGACACGTCCGGTGGCGTGATCTACTCCGCGGTCAGCGGCAACCCGACGACCGCATTTGGCAGCGGCGTCGCGACGTCTCTCCAGTTCCAGGGCACCGTCGATTCCGGGGCATCCCTGACGAACCGTTCCGTGACGTCCTTCCTGTCCTATCGGAGTGATCGGGCATCGCCTTCAGCGGCGCCAACG
>JAJFLN010000578.1 GCA_021772705.1 Candidatus Cloacimonadota bacterium
CACTATGGATGCCCGCATCCAGGACGACTGAATGGCCGAGTTTTCCCGATCCGTTCGTCCTGAGCCTGTCGAAGCATGTCCTGAGCTACGCCGAAGGGGATGAATGGAGCGGGCGGCCATATCGTCTGAGCCTGTCGAGGGCCAGTGTTGGAGCGGCAGAGGCCCCTCTGAGCTTGCCGAAGGCTCGGGCCGAACGGATTGGGGGTTTCCGGACGGAAACTAGCTACGACGGGCGAAGCGATCCGCCAGGATCGAGATCAGAGCTCCGAGCATCAGGTATCCGAGGATCACCTCCGAGGCCACCACCAACATTGCCAGGTTGCTGTTCGGCAGCACGTCACCGAACCCCAGGGTGGTGAAGGTGACCACCGAAAAGTAGAAGCGGGCCAGGATGGGATTGATGTTCTGAAGGCGGATGTGCAGCGGCAGGAACTGGTAGACGAAGCCGTAGATCAGGGCCATGGCGAAGGAGAGGACCAGCCACCGGAAGAAGCTCCTGCCATGGTCCGAGGTGGCTCCCCAGAGCCACCAGAGTAGCGAGCCTATCCGGGTCTGGCAAAGCTCCTGCCGCTTTGCCTCGAGCCAGTTCTGGTCCTCGATGGTCCGCTTCAAGATCGGGTTGTGGGTGAAGGCCGTGCCCTGCAGGTTCACACCCAGGAAGTGAGTGGCGGCGTTGCTCTCCAGGGTCTGGATCGTGCAGTCCTTGAAGTCGGCGGAATCGAATGAGGTTCCCTGAGCCTTCACGGTACGGAACGTGGCCTTCTCAAAGGAGGCCCGGGTGCAGTTGGCCTCCGTGAGGTCGACTCGCTCCAGGAGGGCCGATCCCAGATCGGCCTGGTACAGGTCGGCGCCAGCGAGAGTCACCCCGTTGAGGGTGCAGTTCCTGAGCAAGGCATGAGTCATCCTGGCCTCAGTGAGGACCACGTCCTCGAGGGTCCCGTGATCCAGGCAGACGTAACAGAGATCGGCGCCGGTCAAGTCCGCACCGGACAGATGGATGCCCCGCAAGTCGAGGCATTCCTCGCCGTCCCGCCGCTTGCTGCGATCGAAGCCATTGCCATTGTTGAACCAGGGAAATGCCGTGACGGCCCGGCGGCCCCGCTGAGGGTCCTGGAGACACTCGACGAGGGACTGGATCCAGTCGTCTCGCCAGCGGTTGACCAGAACCAGCGTGGGTCGCTCGATGTACTGAAATGATGAGATCCAGGGAGTCACATCTGCCTCGTGGGTTTCGTCGTCAGCATACCGATGGATGGCAGGGACAGGCGACTCATTTGATGACCCATCCTGGTCTGGCAGTCCCGTGGTAGAGTGGCCGCATGTGCAGCCCTGGAGCGACTTTCAAGACCCCATGCTCCCGCTCCTCCTCTCGACCAGCGGATGAGAACGGCCTCGAGTTCCTTCCCCGATTCGCTGATCACGGTCTGATCGGATCACGGCCGAAACAGGACTCCCTTCCGTGAACCGCCGTTCTCCCAGCCCAGGGCTCTGGCTCTTCGTTGGATTCCTCGGAATCTACTGGACGTTCATGGGCGGGCACCTCTACACGGGGGACGCCCGGACCCTGGCAGCCACAGCCCGGTCCCTGCTCGCCGGTGACGGCTTCGCCATTCCCTTCGAGCCGGGACACGGCGGAACCCATGCCGAGGACGGGAAGTTCTACGGACAGTACGGCCTTGGCGCCGTCGTGACCGCCCTGCCCTGCATCGCCCTGGGGGACATGCTTCCTGGTGAGACGCCGCCGGATCCGACCCGGGATCGCCTGGCATCTGACTTCCCCTTCACCATGCTCAACGCCCCCTTCGCCGCCGGGTCCGTGGCCATGCTGCACGGCTGCCTCATCACTCTCGGATTCAGCGGTCTGACCGCCATTCTGACGGCCCTGACCTGCGGCCTGGGGACCATGCTCTGGCCCTACGCGGGGCGGGACTTCACGGAGCCACAAGCGACGTTCCTGCTTCTGCTCGCCTTTCATCAGATTCTGCTCATGGCCAGGGACGGCAAGGGGCTCCGGGCCGTCTTGGCCGGCGCTGCCATTGGATACGGTATCCTCACCAAGGTCTACATCGTCGTCCTGGCTCCCCTGTTTCTCTTCCAGACCTGGATCAGCGCCGGTGACTCGAAGCGGAACGTCGCGGCGTTCTGTGCTCCGGCCGGCGTCGCCTGCCTCATCGTTGCCTGGTATAACCACCACCGGTTCGGCAGCCCCTTCATCACCGGCTACGCCACGGATGTGCAGAACACCCACATCCCTCTGCCGCACGGGCTGTACGGACTGCTCTTCTCCAGCGGCAAGTCATTCTTCCTCTACAACCCGCCGCTGCTGCTGGCCCCCTTTGCCGCGGCGCGCTTCCATCAGCGGGACAGGGCTGGGTCGCGGTTTGTCTGGCTCTTGACGGCGATTCATCTCCTGTTCTTCGGAATCCAGCAGAACTGGGACGGTGACTGGGCCTGGGGTCCCAGATACCTCCTCCCCCTGGCCGTCTTCTTGCTCATCCCGGCAGCAGAGGTGATCGAACGGATGCTGGGCGGCTCGGCAAGGCGGACGGGACTCCAGGCGGCTGTCGCTGCCTGCCTCGTTCTGGGGGTATCGATCCAGATCCTGGGAGTTGCCGTCAGCCCCAACGATTACGTACGCTTCCTCGCTGAACAGAAGAGTCGCCTGGGGGATTACCTGCCGGAGTACGGCAACAAGGTCTACGTGCCCTATCATCACCATCACTGGAACCCGGACCTCTCCCCTATCCGGGGTCACGCCTATCTACTCGGCGCGACCCTCGGCTGGATCGACCGGGAGCGGGACAGGATGGTCGTCTACTCCACGGCCGAGGAGTTCACGGATCGAGAGAGTCACAGGCTCTTGCCATTCGTCGAGCTCGGTCCGGCGGGAGTCCACGCCGGAACTCTCGACTTCTGGTTCGCATCCATGCCCTCCCTGCTGGGATCTCAGGCTCGCAAGTGGATACTGGCGCCCTTCGGTCTGATCTGCGTCGTCCTGACGTCCCTGGGAATTCTCCGGCTGGCCCGGTGCCTGCGCATCGCCCGGCGGCACCACAAGGACTCGGCCGGGGGCGGGGGCGGAACACCATGAAACTCTCTGTCATCGTGCCTGTGTTCAACGAGGTCAAGACGATCAAGGAGATCATCGATCGCGTGTCGGCCCTCCAGAACGACAAGGAGCTGATCGTCGTCGACGATGGTTCCACCGACGGCACCCGGGAGCTCCTGGACAGCCTGGAGGGCCCCGATGTCAGGGTCCTGTACATGGAACGGAATCAAGGCAAGGGAGCGGCGATACGGGCCGCCATCCCCCACGTCACCGGAGACGTCATCGCCATCCAGGACGCGGACCTGGAATACGATCCGGAGATACTGCCGAAACTGATGGAGCCCATCGAGAAGGGCCTGGCGCGAGCCGTCTATGGCACCCGGTTCCATCCAGGCAACGCGATCCCCTACACCCGATTCAAGATCGCCGCCCGGCTCCTCTCGATCTGCACCAACGTGCTGTTTCCCGGTTCCGGCATCACCGACGAAGCCACCTGCTACAAGCTCGTCGAGTCAGACCTGCTTCGCTCCCTGAACCTGGTCTGCGAACGCTTCGAGTTCTGCCCGGAGGTGACAGCCAAGCTGCTCCGCCGAGGCGAAAAGATCCTGGAAGTCCCCAT
>JAJFLN010000579.1 GCA_021772705.1 Candidatus Cloacimonadota bacterium
CGAACGGATCGGGAAAACTCGGCCATTCAGTCGTCCTGGATGCGGGCATCCATAGTGGGGCGAACGGAGGAGGGGACCCCCTGGGTGACATGCACCCTCGCCGTGCGGGGTGCCTTGCTGGAACTCCGGTGTAACGGTATAATCCACTGGATAGAGGAAGGAGCCTCCCGGTGGCATATGGAGCGATGAGGGTGACTGGGTCAGTCTGGCGTCAGCGTACTATCGGTGGTTTCACGATGGTCGAGTTGCTCGTGGTGGCAGTGGTTGTCGGAGTGATCACGAGCGCTGGAGCCATGGGCTTGAGTTCCCATGTTCCAGGTCTCAAGTTGCGGTCCCAGACGCTCCTATTTCAAAGGGTCCTGTTGTCCGCCAGAGAGCGCGCCATGTCGGAGGGTGTCACCCAGAAGGTCCGTATCTATCAGACTCGGAGAGTGAACAGCATTCGAGAACTCTTCCGGCGAGACGGCGAGACCTTCGCGCCGGGTCAGTCCACCTATGGAACACATCAGATGCTCTACGCGGCGCCTGTTGTTGCCTGGCACTCGGAGGACTTCGACTTCTTCTTGCCCTCAACGGTTATGCCGGCGGCTCTGAAGACAGCGGATGAGTATGACGAGGCAGCTCCGGCGTTCCTTCCCTACTATCCCATCATCAGTGCGCCCGTCCTGGATCCGACTCTCTCGAACACGGTTCGAGACCCTACGTCCGGTCAGCTCGTCTGCTTTCCAATATCTCTTGCAAACATGAATCTCTCGGGAGTTGTGGAGCTGGATACCAACATCAGAATCGTGCAGATCAACGGCTTGACGACTTGGCGTGACGTGGCTCCGTTCTATGGTGACGCGCCCTACACCAATCCCATTCCCCGCAACCCCAATACCAGCGCAGTTTCAGGGGCCCCTCCGCGACCGACGGGGAATCCCTACAGCTTCGATGACCGGATTCTGGATGCCACCTATAGCCCCGATGGGGTGTTCAAGTTCACTCCGGCCCATACCTCTCCCACCGCCGACTATTCAATTACCTTGGCGACTTCCGGGGGGGCGGTCAATCTGAGTGCCGGACTCGATCGGCAGGATCAAGCCAACAGCGAGGTCACAACAATCGTCATCGATCGGAGTACGGGTGTTCCAAGAATCTGAACAGCCGGGCCGACGATACGCTTCGGGATTCACCTTGATCGAGTTGATCATCGTCATCACGATCTCCGCGGGAATCGCCATTGTGCTCTCTCTGTTTCTTCGCATGAGTTTCTCGAATTTCCGGACCATCACCGGAGAGACCGAGCTCGGAGCCAGGGTACGACACGCGGCAAGGCGAGTGCGTCAGGTTGCCCGGCACTCCATCTCCAGCCTCTGTAACTGGCAAAATGAGCAAGCTTTCGTCAACCGCGCTTTCCGGAAGGAAGAGACGCTGTTCTTCCTGACCGACATGGATCAGGACCAGAACAGGGAACTTCATTTCATCTGGTTCGATCGGCAGCATGCCCAGCACAACCCGGCGGGCACGGACAAGCTCATTCACTCCTGGATCGAACCTGCGTCCAACACCGGTTTTGAAACGGAGTTCCAGGCCATGTTGATGCCCCCGGACATGCGACTGGTTCCCCCGTATAATCCTCCAGGGTTGGCGGCCCTCATCGCATGGCTGAGAACAGAATCGAATCTCAACACCAGCGGACGGCCAACGTTGCAGCAGGGCTACGAAGTGTTGCTCGACGGTAGCTTCGGCAGGAGCCAAGCCGGTAGTGCGCCCACCACCGCTGGACTGCCGGTGCGAATTGCTCGATTGGCCGAGCCCCTGGTGTTTCCAGATGGCCTCCCGTTGCCGTTTGGTGTCGGCTTCTACATCGAAGACGAGATTGTGGTGCGGCCTGGCCCTCCAGCATTCTGGACCATTGAATCCGGTAATCGGCTGACCAACGAGTTGGCGGCACCAGCTTCGGCACCCGTTCCGGGGCCTTATCCAAAAACGGACGAGACGACCTCTGTCGGGGGACTGAGTTGCCAGTTCTATCTCGGTCCCTTTATCGATGGAGATCGCGATGGGGTTCAGGCACCCAGCGAGGTCATCGTCGGCGTGTTGACGACATTGAATCCGCTACTCATCCCGAGCGCGGGAGTCACGGACACGAATTGATGGCTCGCAACTCTAGAATCCGGATACTCATCTGTGGCTTCCCCGGCCGCTATCGGCGACGGGCTGGGACGGTGCTGGTTTTCCTCGTCGCGGCCGTGGCCATCGTCACGGTCATGGTACAGAATCTCTTGCAGACTCAAGACGACGTGACCATGGCCTCATCGGTGGCCGCCGAGGCAGCGATTGCAGATGCCTTGGCTCTCTCAGGGATCGAGATCATGGCTTGTCTGGGAGACTACAGCGGACCTCCTGACGACGGTCTCAAGTTCCTCGAAAATCGCCGTCGAGAGTTCGCAATGTATGCCGGTTCTGTGCCGCCAATCTCACCAACATCGTCATTCCAGGCCATGTTCGGCATCACAACCGGTCCGGCCGCTCAAGACTATATTCCTCCCCTGGAGTATCCGGCGATTCGGGATGTGGCCCTGAACAGTGTTCCCTTGAGGCGCAACTCCCCGATCAAGCGAGACAATGACATTCGCCTCGGCATACAGTACCCAAATCTACCGGGGGGCGTTCCTCCTTCTTGGCCCACTCCTGGAGTGCCCTCCTTGCAGTACCTGATTGTTCCTTACAGCTCGACCCCGCCGTCGATCCTTCCGCGAGATAACTTCTTGCCTTTGACATCTGACTCATTCTATTCCACAGACGGAACCACTGCCCACCCGGGCTGGCCTGATCTGGTAATCCGGGCGGTTCAGCCCAACCCGGGTTCGACCTCTGTCTTGGCCTGGTGGGGACCGGAGAATGTTGACGACTCTGACCGGGAGCCCGATGATTCGACGACCCAACAGCGCACCATAAAGATACCTCCGCCGTCATTCATCATTCCTGTGGATGTGCCACGGTCAACGACGACAGCCTATCGGGGCTTCATCTACGGTTGGTATGCAAGGCGTCCGGGCAGTGGTACAGATTACTACATGACCAGCGGGCGTGTGCGCTTGGTTTACCGCTTCGGAGGGTCCGAAACCCTCGGTCCTGAGGTCGCGATCAGCAAGACGCAGATCCGGTGACGGCTACTCGGGATACACTCCCAGGGCGCCCACAGGGTAGGTCGAGTTGTACAGATCCCGTGGCGTTGTGGTCTCGGCGGCCCTTCCCCACAGAGCCTCCGAGGGACTTGGGATGAGAGTCGAAATCCTGTCATCTATCACGCCTAGTTGAGTCTTATCACCAGGCCACAGGAGGCTCCTCCAGGTGCGAGTCGTTACCGGAGTGGTAGTGCTGCTAGGCCGATGATTGGCCAGGATGACAGGTACGATGATGCTCTCGGTCCCCGTGGCGCCATAGAGCACCTCCACGGTACATTTGAGAATTCTTGGAGAAATCGTCTCTGACGCAGTACGGCCCAGGCTGACGAGCGTGTAGGATCGACGGTAGTCGAACCAGGGACTGAACTGTATCGGGTCGGGCTGGCCTGCCGTGCCGATGAAGGGGTTGAAGGGATCGTCTGTGAGAGCGCCAGCGGCGGTGACCGTCAGCGTCACGTCTGTGGAGTCCGGGTAGACTCCAGGAGGTAGAGGGGTGGGCTCCCACTCATAGGGACCCCCACCGGGAGGGAGAGAAGATCGCCTGACGATTCCCCACCAGTGGGCGAAGCCACCGTTGATGAGCAACTCTGTTCCTTCTTCCGCATACATCGCGGCGA
This sequence comes from Candidatus Cloacimonadota bacterium, assembly GCA_021772705.1. Lineage (GTDB taxonomy): Bacteria > Muiribacteriota > UBA6191 > JACPRK01 > JACPRK01 > OFTM100. The sequence goes on from JAJFLN010000579.1 coordinate 3,791, forward strand.
GGGACTTGTTCATTTCTGACTTATGGCGCTTCATCTGGCGCGACAGAGCACCGGTCAGAGCCGGAACGGTGATCCCCACCAGGAGGGTCACGATGACCAGCTCGATCATCGTGACGCCCAGTCTTCTGTAGCCGGGTCGCAAGTTCATCTTCTGTGGTCTCTATGCATCTGCTCCAGCTGATGGAGGTCTCTGGCGGCGATCCAGAACTTGGGGTTGATGTTCAGGGCGGTGGACAGGATCTCTTGCCCCTTTGCGAAGTCATTTACACTTATATATAGTCTTGCGAGATTGTACAACAGGCTCGGATTGAAGGGATCCAGGCGAAGGGCTTCCAGATAGGCCTTCTCGCTGTTGATCGGATCCCCCATCAGCATGTAATTCCTGCCCAGCAGGAAGTGAGTCTCCGGGCTCTCGGGCTCCAGCGCGACTGACCTGAGAAGCCAGTTTTGAGCCTCCTCCGGCAGCCGGGCTTCGTGATAGCTGGCGCCGATCATCCGTGTCCTGTCGGCCCGGTGACGCTTCAGAGGCAGCCACATGAGATATACCGCCATCAGGACTACCAGTGGTTTCCTGAACCATGAGAATCGGAGATCCGCCTCCGGCGCGCTCTTGCCAAGGGGCGGCTGGCGGCTGGCGGCGATCCCCACGATGTACCAGAGAAGCATCGATGAGGTCGCGAACCGCTGATCCAGTCCTAGCCCGGCGCAGACGATCAGCGCCGTGGCGCAGCCGAGATGGCCCCGAAGGAACGAGCGCTCCTCCGGTGACGAAGCCGTCCGGGAGGCTCTTAACAGAGTAACATAGGCCCAGATCATCACGGCAGCCCAGGCTCCCAGTCCCAGCAGACCCGTTTCGGCGCCGATGTGAAGCCACTCGGAGTGGGCGTGAGCAGCCCGCTTGTTCTCGTTGGCGTATATCTGCTGCAGGTAGGGACCGGAGAAGGGCGTGAAGAAGGTGACGAAGTTGCCTGGACCGAATCCGAGGATCGGATGGACCTGGATCATCCGGAGCGTACCGTTCCAGATGGCCAGCCTCTCCAGGGTGGACCGGCTCCTGGGCATCAGCCGCTCCAGGTCGAGCTCCGAGGGTGGGTGTATGCTCAGGACGGCGACCAGGATGGCGGCGCCGAGCAGCACCAGGGGGACCCATCGCCGCCAGTTGACCGAGATACCCCTCTCGAGGATCAGGAGTACCAGGAGCGCCGCCCCTGCGCCCAGCCAGCCTGACCGGGACAGGGAGAGGCCCAGGGCGACCACCAGTACTCCAAGGATGAGTCCGTGGGCCGTGGACTCCCGCCAGTTCCGGCTTCTGATCAGGCGGATGACAGAGAGGGGCATGGTTGCCGCCAGAAATGCGGCGAGGAACGTGGGCTGCATGAACGTGCCTGTGGCCCGGGTTCCCCAGGGGACGCCGAACCGGATGTCGATTCCTCCTGCCAGCTGCTCGATGGCGACCATGGACGTGGCCAGCGCCGCTCCGATCCAGCAGGTGACGATCCACTCTCCTCGGCGCCCTTCCAGCCGGGAAGATCGGACGAGCAAGTAGAAGAGCAGCTGATAGGTCAGGATCTCCACCTGTTGCACGCTTCGATCCCGCATCTCGGAGAAGAGAAAGGAGATGAAGTTGGCGATGAAGTAGGCGATGACCGCCAGGTCCAGTCCCTTGGCGAACCCGAATTCCCGATTTCGCCCGAGACTCATCACCAGCAGCAGAAGAGCGGTCCCGAGCTGAAACGTCAGAACCTTGATGGACTCCACGTTGTAGGTGCGACCCGTGAGGATCAGGGGAGTGCACGTCAGGATCAGGGTCAGGATGAACAGGGAGGGGTCCAGGAACCTGTCCTTCTCACCTGTATCTGCTGGCTGGTTCATGGCCGGGCCGGGCCCGCCGGCAGCGCAGCCAGGCAGGGCGGCTGCTCCTCGGGAGGCACGCCCGCTAGTGCCTGATCCGGGGATTGGAATCTCGACTTGCCACGGATGGCAAGACGGTCGGTCCCATTCGTCTCGAGTTGGTTTCCGTCCCGAAACTCCCAATCCGTTCGGCCCGAGCCTGTCGAGGGCCAGTGTTGGAGCGGCAGAGGCCCCTCGACAAGCTCGGGGTGAACGGGTTTCCGGACGGAAACGAGTTGGTCCGTGGAGTGAACGATGGCTGCCCTGTCGTGCGTCTGGTTGCTAGGGGCAATACCCCTGAGATAAGACGGATTTTGTTGTAGTGGGGCTCAGCCCCACACCCCGTTGGGGGAGCCAGCTCCCCCAAACCCCCAATTGGACTGGTGGGACTAAGAGTAGTGATGAACACTTGAATGACATACGAAAGCTTGACCTGCTCATTGGGGTTCAGGGGCCAATGGCCCCTGGCGGGAGTTCGAGGGCCGATAATTCATGGGTATTGCTGCTAAGGGGTCGAGACACGGCTGCTCCGGTTCCTCAGGTAACTCAATCCCGGAACCGGTGGGCGATC
>JAJFLN010000580.1 GCA_021772705.1 Candidatus Cloacimonadota bacterium
TACGTCCGGCGTCATCCTCTTGCCCAGGCGCGTCCGAAGCGAAGTCAGGACGGCATCGCGGTGCTCCACATGAAGTGCTCCTCGAGCGATGGTGTTAGGTGCTTCTCGTGATGTTGTAGAACCGTCGATCCAGGATGAACAGGTGTGGTCCCGGCGGTCACACTGTCTCCCCCCATCGAAGCCTCGAGCCTGCCGCCGCCGTGTAGGTTAGGAAGTTCAAACTGGGGGTTCCTTTACGGACGGGTTCTCGGAAGGCCGGTGGTTGTGGCCCGGCGGACGCGAGCTCGTGGGCTTGCCGGGGATGTGCAGATCCACGGCAAGGATCTGGGATGCCAGGTCTGCGGATATGAGAAGATCTTTGAAAAGAAGGGGCCGCTCAACACCTGGCTGAACCGTGCCCGGATCGCGGGGCGATGGCAACGCGTCGTGTGTCTCCGGGTTTAACCGGGTTTCTCGCGGGGAGCGTGATGTAGAATGAGTACATGGACGGGAGGAAAGAGCGGGTCTCGAGGCGATTCAGGACTGCCCTTCAGCTCTTCGAGGCGGGCCTGGCGATCAAGCGGGCGGCCTTGAAGCGCCGGACTCCATCTCTCCCCGACGACGAGCGCCGGCGAACTCTGGCACGGTGGCTCCGCGGAGAGGCGGTCCCACTTTCCGACGAGCCCGGGTTCAGGTCGAGGCCTCTTCCTCGATGAACCTCCTCGAGCAAGCCCTGCGGCGGGTCCGGGAAGACCTGCAAGACCTCGGAGTACGCTGGGCCCTGGTGGGGGGCCTGGCGGTCTCGGCCTTGACCGAGCCGCGGTTCACGCGAGACGTGGATCTTGCTGTCGCCGCAGATGGAGACGAAGAGTCCGAAGCGCTGGTGCGTCAGCTGACCGTGCGGGGCTACGAAGTGCTCGGCGCTGTCGAGCAGCTCGCCACGGGACGGCTCGCAACAGTGAGGCTCATCCCCCCCGGTTTGGAGGCCGGCACGGTTGTCGTGGACCTCCTCTTCGCAAGCTCGGGTATCGAGAACGAAGCAGTATCAAGCGCCGAGGAGATCGAGCTGATGAACGGGTTGTTTGTACCTGTCTGCTCCCTGGCGCATCTGCTGGTCATGAAGGTCCTCTCGCAAGACGACGAGAACCGACCTCAGGACGCTGTCGACGTCCGATCCATCCTTCGGGAGAGCGATGCGGAAGTGATTCAGTCGGCCCTCCGTGCGGCAGCCCTCGTGGAGGAGCGCGGTTTCAACCGAGGTCGTGCGCTTCGTGAACAGATTCGAGCTCTCGCCGCCGAGCACAGCAAGGGCTCCGACTGATCCGGGTCCCCTCATGCTGGTGCTGGCGCTCGCGCTCCCGCCGCCGGACTCCCCTCCTCTCCAGAGATCCAGCGTTCGTCCTTCCTTTGCGCCAAGTCTCACTACCCTGCCGGAGATTGACATCGGTGCCGCGGCTACGAATGTCCCAGCGGTCGAGTCGGGAAACACGTCGAGGGCCACCATCGCCAGGGTGTAGGGCTCCTAGCCGGTGGAGCAACCGGCCGACAAGATGCGAATCCGCCGGTTGTCAGTCAGGGTTCTCTCACGGCGCCGGGCGGCCCGGAACTGGCGTTCTCTGGAGCCATGGGTCATCTCGGCCTTGCTGGTGTTGCTCTGTCTCTTCAGCCTCTTAGTCTGCCAGTACGTCGTCCGGTCTCAGAACTTCCTCTTTCCCGGGGTCTACTTCGCGGTCCAGACCGACCACAGCTGGGAGCTGATCAAGGAGGGGCAGTGGTCCACTGCGTTCAACCCGGGCAATCACTACTACCCGCCCTTCTACTACGACTTTCTGATCCCAGCCTGAAGACCGCACGGGGTGCTTCCCTGTCCGGGAAGCCAACTCCACATCCCCAAAACCGCTCACGGCCGCACCGACGCTCCAGGATGTCTCCCCGAACGGGCTGCTTCACAGCTCAACGCCATCCAGCCGAGCCCCCGGCCGCGCGAGGAGCCCCGGTGGAGGACGGCGGCGTACCCCAAGGGAGTGCGCGCGACGAGCCCGACTCCGTCGTCGCCGCAATCGACGACGGCCGCACACCGGACCCCAACGACGTGTGCCAGGTTGCCCGGAGTGGATTCGGTGGCTCGTTCGACCCAGGACTCGTAGAGCTCACGGATATCGGCTCCCCGAGCAGCCACAACAGCAGTCAGGAGAGCGATACAGGCAATCACCAGGACCCGTCGCGTCGCTTCATAGGGCATGGTGTCATTGTAGCTCACGGACCTCGAAGCCAGTCTTCCTCGCGAACGGACACGCGGCTGATCGGATATGAGAACCGGATGCTCGGAGCACAAGGGAACCTCGTCTTTCGGTGGAGTGCTCGAGATCGCCGATGAGGGCCGAGGCCCGGACCGGGTCGGCATCGCGCCGCAGCGTCAGTCGGTGATCATGAAGTCCATCGATCAGACGGCTCGAAACGCTCGTACTTTCCTACTCCGGCGGATCGCTAGCCCGACATGGGTACCGTGATGTAACCCGCGTCCCGGAAGGCTGTCTGGAACGTGAAGACCATCCGGATACCGAGTTCGCGCATGAGGGCGAAGCTCATGGCATTCAGGGGGTCCAGATCCTGGCCGGTTTCTTTTCTGAACAGCTCCCACCCTTTGCGCTCCACCTCGGCGTCGACGTGGAGCACCTTTAAGCCGTCGTCCTTATCGAAGTGTGAGAGAAGCTCGGCCGCCTTGGCCCGGTTGGAGCGGCGAACGATCTCGGCGGTGGTTCGAATCAGAACCAGATTGGATGTCACCAGTGGGCCATCGAGATGGCTCAGGAGCTCCACCGCCCTTCCGTGATCGGGACTCGACGGGTCCGCCAGGGCCAGGAGTGCCGAGGCGTCGACGAAGACCTGCCCGCTCAAGGCTGGCTCCGGTTCACTCGCCCTCCGGGGAGGAAGAGTTGGGTGCCAGGATGCCGACGATTCCTGTCAGCGCCTTGCCCGACGAACCGCCCTGGGCGAAGTGATCTTCCAGGGCCTGCCGGATGATGTCTGCCTTGGATCGGCCTGTCACCTGACTCTCCAGCTCGAGGCGGGCCATCACCGGGTCCGGGAGGTAGAGCTGAAAGCGGCGAGTCATCGCCGAGATCGCTACATTCCGCGGGCTACTGGATGCGCTGGAGGATCTCCTTGACATGCAGGACGTGGTCCTTCTCGACCGAGCCGAAGTCGATCGCAGCTTGAGGCAGCTGAGGTACGCTGGCGCTGCCCTTGTCTTCCACCATGGTCAATCCTTTGGCCATCTGGATGTGCCGCAAGCCCTTGACGCCGTCCTTTCCATTCCCCGAAAGCAGGATGCCCTGGCAGTCCTCGCCCCAGAGTCTGCTGGCGGACTCCATGAGTAGATCGATGGAGGGGACGTTCGACATGGGAAGCGCACCAGGGGGCGGAGCAGTCATGGCCATGCCCTGGAACCTGGGCGGCTTCTCCTTGTCTGCCCCGGGCATGACCTCGAAGTTCATAGAGCCAAGCCCGGACAGGTAAATGTGACTTCTCAGGATCTCGCGGCCATCCTCGATCTCCCGGACCGGCAGCTTGCTGTCCTTGCCCAGCTCGCGGATGTACTGTTTCACCACGAATGCCGGCAGATGGAGCAGCACAATCATGACGCCCTTGAAGTCATCTGTCAGCTTGGGAAGGATCTGGTTCAGACTCTGCTTGCCGCCGGTGGAGCAGCCAATGAGGGTGACGGACCTTCGCTTCTCGTCCCCGACAGAGGCAGCATCGGCCGCCAGATCCGCTTCGGTGATCTTCGGGATCTTCTTGCTCTTGGAGAAGCTGGCGACGAAGATGTTCGTCACGATCTGCCGGGCTATGGTCTCGATTTCCAGGGGATTCTTCGGCTTCAACACGAAGTCGAAGGCACCTGCTTCCAGGGCCTTGTCCAGGAGGGCGAACCCGGGTTTCGCGTAGGCGCTCACGGCCAGGACGGCCACATCCATCTGAAGCCGGGACAGTTCCCGGATCGCCTCGACGCCGTTCATCACAGGCATCTCCAGGTCCATCAGGATCACCTGAGGCTCGGTCTCTCTGGCCCGGATCACGCACTCCTCCCCATTGGACGCCGTGGCGACGATGTCGATCCGCGGATCCTCGGAGATGATGTTCTTCAGCAGCTTGACCATCACTGCCGAGTCGTCCACGATCATTACCTTGACCTTGGCCAATTATCTAGACCTCCCGATGCTCATCTCTCGCTCAGCCGGCGTCTCGCCAGCGTGTAAGCCTGATTCAGCTTCAGGGCTTGTTTGTATTCTGTTTCTGCTGCCGTTCGATCCCCTCTGGCCCGCAACGCCTCGCCGAAATTGAAGTGAGCGTAGCGGCTCAGAGGGCTGTCGCTGCGGCCGAGCCTGTTCCAGATTGCCTCGGCTTGTGATGACTCGCCAGAGGCGAAGAGAGCCACGGCCTCTCCGTTCGTCGCCGCAAACTGGATCGTCGAGCCCGCGGACGTCACGGCCGCCAGGCTGCGGAAACGCTTCAGCGCCTCCACCTGCTGTCCCGATTTCAGCTCTTCGAGCGCCAGGGAGTAGGTCTGCCGGTCGTCTTCCTCGATCAACATCTCGGGACTCTTGCCCGCCTTTTGCAGCAGTTCCGCCAGCCTTGGGTTCCGGTTCAGGAGGTCTCGAGCGGACTCCTTCTCCCTCGAGCCCTTCCAGCCTCCTGGCGGGGGCGTGACCTGGCCTCCCAGCATGGCGAAGCGGGCGTCGCTGGTCTCGGTGGATCTGAAGTAGTAGGTGAAGGCTTCCTCTTCGTGACCGTCGAAGCCCTCCTCCTCCCGGGCTGAGAAGGGCTCCATGGCGGAGAAGATGTGAGAGCCCTTCAGGCTGTCCAGGTGACGCTTGAGGGAACCGACTTCGTAGTCCTCCTCCTTCTCGAATCGGCTGTCGATCTCGGCGGTCAGCGCCTTGATGGGGTAAGGAGCCTCCACTTCCAGGGTGAGCGACGCATCGGGCGCCGCTTTGCTAAGCTGGCACCTCAGTTCGATGCGACGGCTCTCTCCCTGCTTCAGGGTCAACTCGCCTTGCCGGACGCCAGAGATCACCTTCAGGCCATCGGGCAGATGAAACGCGTAGGGGGCCGCCTTCAGTTCGCCGATCAAGACCTCCACGGTGCCTGTCACGGAGAACGGCCGATCTACCTCCGGTGTTCCTGAAAGAGAAACCTGGACTCCGATCCAGTCCGGCAACCGAAGGCCCGGCAAGTCGCCGTATGCACCATCGTTGGGCATGAGGGACAACAGAAGCACCAGCGCCAGCACCGGTAGCCGGACCCACCCTTTGGAGAAGATGTCCATGGAGTACTCCCATCTTATCGGGTCGTGGGCAGTCAAGTAAACATCGGACGGCGGGTGCATGTCCCGTAGGGGGTCCCCTCCTCCGTTCGCCCCACTATGGCCGCCCGCTCCATTCATCCCCTTCGGCGTAGCTCAGGACATGCTTCGACAGGCTCAGACGATATGGCCGCCCGCTCCATTCATCCCCTTCGGCGTAGCTCAGGACATGCTTCGACAGGCTCAGGACGAACGGATCG
>JAJFLN010000059.1 GCA_021772705.1 Candidatus Cloacimonadota bacterium
AGAAGAATGCAGCAGACGATCTCATCTGTCACGCCAGCTGCTGTCGCAGCCGACGCGCCAGACCGGGGCGACACCTCCGCTCCGCTCCGGCATCACCCCTTGACCTCGCAGCTGATTCTAGACGTTATCGACCTTGCTACCAGAGGTCAGATTCAGCAGGGCTCTTCCGCCCGGAAGTCTGCCTGTGTCCGGCCTACTTCGTGGCCGGACCCAGAAAACCAACAGCCGGCAGCCTGGTCAACGGCGGACACATCTTCGTCAGCACGGCCTTCTCACAGGACACTCCTCCCTACCACAGCGCTCCGGCCACGTTCCCTCCCTCGCTTCCGCCCCATGCAACTCAAGCGGTGCTCGCGCCACTCCAGCTACGATTGTCTGCAATAGCTGAAGTTGAGCAAAACACGCGAGACCCTTGATGAACACGGGACATCAGCAAATTATGGCGCCCTGTGTAACTTGCGCCACAACTGAGGACCGCCGACACCCATGGGAGTCGAACCACAGACAGCCTCCTCATGGATATTGCCTTGCCTGAAACCAACCCCGGCTGAGGCATGACGGCGGAGAAAGTGCTCAACTTCAGAAGAGTGCACGGAAGCACAGTGTGCCACTACAAGTCACCCGCAGGTAGAACTCACGAAACTGCTCTTAACCCAGTTCCAGACACTATACAGCATGTTGTATACTCTACCGTCCATACCCGCATAAACCCTTCGGGTCAACAACCGTTCGTGCCACCTTGACATAGGAGGTTGCTATGGCAGTGCCTGTTGAGCGAGCTGCTCTATACTATCCGCACATACATATCCAGAATGTCAATTGGCTCAAGGCTGCCCTGCTGTCGTTCCGGCAGGTGCGACGCATGGTACCCTACCCCTATCACCTGCGCGACACGCCCGAGATCCTTGAGTACACAAACCTAACAAACTCGGACGGAGACCCACTTCTACTGGCTCACAGGCTGGAACACGATCGCATTGAGGCAGCAGAATCTCGCCTGCTAGAACTACTCAAGGCCCACAGTGACTTCATTCAACGCCGGTACTCTTCACAGTCCGCGCTCGCCAACTCGGAGATTCTGTCCTGCCAGTCAGCCGATGTCCATCTCGGGAAAATGGTGCATGGCCTCCGAAGCTACCTCGAGCAAGAGCAGTTGGCTTGGGAGCCAACTCGTGGCCCTCATCAGCACGAGTGGGACTGGCGGTCGATGCATCCTCGACTCGCAGAGTCGATCATGTCGCTACTAGCGATTGACGTCGCTCGCCAAGACGGACTTGACGTAGTAACCGATTCGCTTCGACCTCACCATGCGCTTTCGGAGTTGGACGAGGATGCTATCTTCTCCTGCCTTCTCGAGCGCACTCACATTGGTGATCGCCTCACAGGCCAGAACAGTCGCTGTGATGACCTTGCGATGCTTGTACTGCATACGCACTTTAGTGTGGACTCCCTAAGTGCAGCTCAGATCGCTGAGTTAATTAAGGAGGGGAAGGACCACAGAGCGTTTAAGTCACGGCTGCTTGATTCTGTGTCTCGGATTCCCAGGATGCAGAACGGCGATGAGTATCGTCGACGTTTGGCCAACGCAGCTAAGGAGATCGTCAATGACTGGGGAGCGCACAAGCGACAGCTTCCGCACTTTGCTCTCGACGCTATGGCTTCAGCTGTGAGTGCTGCACCGCCCGCGTTGGCGACGCAAGTCGGCAACAACCCGAGTGAAGTCGTGCTGGCAGCAGGATTTGGAATGACTATCTTTCTGCTGAGTTGGAATGCCCTTGGCGTGTGGCGACGGTATCAAAAGGCGAAGGAACACCCTCTGCACTTCCTTTCAAGAATTGAAGCGTCGGGTGCAACGCTCATCACACCGCCTGTGTAATCTATCGACGGTTCAGATGGGCATTCGTACCACAGAACGAACGCTTGCCATTCGCAGTTTCTCGCCATGAATGTTGCCCGCTGCTCCGGATATCAGCGTTAAGGAGGCTGTCCCAATCCTAAGGTCCATCCTCATCCACTCGAGGCGTCGCCTGAAACAGGGCTGCCACATGCCTCGCGGTCGATCCTGATGCGGGCTCTCGCAACGAAGGTGGCAAGGCAATTGGGATCTCCGTCCTAGGGAGCAGTACCTCGTTGTCGGTCTGCTAGGATCTGTGGGAACGATGAGGCCGCGCCCGGGCACGTTTAGGTTGGATGCCACCTCGGGCTATGTTTCGGTGGTAGCCTGGTCAATCGCCGTGTTTGGTACGGCAACATGTCTTGGTGTGACAACTTCGTCGCCGGGCCCTTCGGGCCCGGCTCGCGCGGCCTTCGGCCGCCTACGGACGCCGGTCTGGCCTTGGCAGAAGTGCCTCAGTCACGATGGGAGCCGAGCATCGACAAGAACAACTATGAGGCCGCCAGATGCGTGAGTCCGCTGCCGACGACGCAAGTCGATAACAGAAGCATGCAGCAGACGATCTCATCTGTCACGCCGGCTGCTGACGCAGCCGACGCGCCAGACCGGGCCGACACCTCCGCTACGCTCCGGCATCGACCCTTGACCTCGCAGCTGATGCTCGACGTTATCGACCTTGCTCCCAGAGTACAGCTTCGACAAGTTGCTTCCGCGCAACACCTGCACCTG
>JAJFLN010000581.1 GCA_021772705.1 Candidatus Cloacimonadota bacterium
TCACCTCGATCGATTCGGACGCGGAAAGGGGCGGCAAGATTGTCGCAAGACGCTCTGCAAGCATGGTCTTGCCGGAGCCCGGCGGACCCGCCAAGAGCAGGTGGTGGTCTCCGGCAGCAGAGATCTCCAACGCCCGGCGTGCGGAGCGTTGTCCGCGAACATCGGAGAGATCGATGTCGCGCGTCGGTGCGTCAGCTGCGATTGGAGCGGATCCTGGATGAGCTTTCGGAGCCTCGCCACGCAGCAGATCTGCTGCGTCCTGCAGACAAGAGACGAGCGTCGAAGACGACGCAGGCACGGCAGCGGCTTCGGCCCCGTTCGCGGCCGGCACCATCAGGCAGAGCGGTTCGATTTCAGCCCGACAGGCAAGCGCGGGGAGATCACAGACCATTGAGAGAACCCCACGCACTCGACGGGTGGTTCCGTCGAGTGCCAGTTCACCGGCTGCGACAAACTCCCGGAGCTTCTCTGGCGGAACTTGCCCTGATGCCGCGAGCACACTGAGCGCAATAGGCAGATCGAAAGACGGTCCCTCCTTTCGCAGATCGGCCGGTGACAGATTGACTGTGATGCGACGGATGGGGAACTTGAACCCGGCGTTGCGAATCGCGGAACGCACTCGCTCCCGACTCTCCTGCACGGAGGCGTCAGGCAGCCCAACGATGCGAAAGGCCGGCAAGCCAGACGAGATGTCGACCTCGACGCGAACCAGGTGACTCTCGAGGCCAATAAGCGAGATGCTATAGGTAGTCGCGAGCATAGGGTCCTCCGATGATCCAGCCACTTTCTGCGTAAACTCCGGTCGACGACTGGAGTTCGGAGGTTACCTGAAGATCGTCTTGTTCCGCGCTGACATCGCCTGAAATCAGCTGACAGGGGCTGAAACGGCTGCAGAAGTGGGTGGTGGCCGCATACGTTACTGGCGTGGTAGGTATGACTGTAGGAGAAGGCCTTTGAGTTCAGCAAACAGGCAGAGACTTACCTGGGCCGAGATCAGGCAGCGCTACCCCGATGAGTGGGTAGCCTTGGCTGAACTCGACTCGGATCTTCAGGAGCTCGAGATCCGGTCTGGCATCGTTCTTGGCCACGGAAAAAGCCGCCGGGAGCTAACCGCGCTCTCCAAGTCGGCGGCCAACCGAGGAACACGGGCCATTCTCTTCACCGGAGAGATTGGTCAGGGGAGCTACCGTTTCTGAAGACGACCTCGTTCGATCCATCGGGACAGCTGATCATAACCAGAGGCCGGCTCCGCGGGCCTCTGGGGCTGCGCGAATTCCGCTTGGCGCTGGACACCGGGTCATCCGACACGATCCTGGACCCGAGCGTTCTTGACGATGCGGGTTACAGGCTCAGGACGAACGGATCGGGAAAACTCGGCCATTCAGTCGTCCTGTGCGATCCCTGTGAGCGACCTGATTCCCCAATGTTGGCTGCCCCCCACGGGACATGCACCCCACCCGGTCAGCCGACTCAGTTGAGCCGCGTCCGGAGGCTCGCCACGGCCTCGGTTGCCATGGCATCTTCGGGCTGAAACTCCAGGGCAGCAGCGAACTCCTCCAGTGCCTGGTCGACCTTGCCCTGGGCCAAATAGATACGCCCCAGGTTCAGATGCGGGAAGTGCTTGGGCTCGTAGCGGGAAGCCAGCTTGGCCTTCTCCAGCCAGGGAATGGCCTCATCCAGCTCCCCTCTCTGGATCAGGTAGGCCCCTATGTCATTGTAAGGATTTCCGAATTCCGGGTCCGTATCAATGGCGCGCTTGCACTCGGTGATCGCTCGCTCCAGATCCCCGACGGAACTGAAAATCCAGCCGCGGAAGGTATAGGCCTCGGCGGTGGGGAAGGTTTCGATGGACTCCGTGTAGAGATCGATGGCCTTCTGGAGATCTCCCTCCATCTGGCAACGATAGGCCTCATTCCAGAGGCGAGTCGCCTCTTCCTTTCTGCTGGTGCCTCCAACCATGTTAACCGTTCCTTTCCCGCCCACTCCTGCAGTGTACTCTTTAAAGAGGGCCACAGACGTCCGGCCCCGAATCAGTACTCGTAGAAGCCTCTGCCGCTCTTCTTACCCAGGTGGCCGGCGGCGACCATGTTTCGCAGCAGCGGGCAGGGCCGGTACTTGGGATCTCCGAAGCCCTGGTGGAGGACTTCCATGATGCTGAGACATGTGTCGAGACCGATGAAGTCTGCCAGGGCGAGGGGGCCCATGGGATGGTTCATCCCCAGCTTCATGACCGCATCGATGGCGTCCCGATCGGCGGCACCCTCCATCAACGCGTAGACGGACTCGTTGATCATGGGCATCAGAATCCGGTTCGAGATGAATCCCGGATAATCATTGACCGTAACGGGGGTCTTACCAAGAGCCTCGGCGAAGGCCACGGCCCTGGAATGAGTCTCATCAGAGGTCTGATATCCCCGGATCACCTCGACGAGCTTCATGAGCGGAACGGGGTTCATGAAGTGAATTCCAATGAACCGATCGCCTCGCCCGGAGGCCGTGCCGAGGCTGGTGATGGAGATGGACGAGGTGTTGCTGGCCAGGACCGTCTCGGGCCCGCAGCCCTCTCCCAGAGCCGAGAGCAGCTCACTCTTCAACTCCAGCTGCTCCGGCACAGCCTCGATGACCAGGTCGGCATCGAAACAGCTCGCCACCTCCATGGAGAAGCTCAGGCGGCCCAGAGCGGCCTCTCGCTCCTCGCCAGTCAGTTTCCCCTTCTCGACAAACTTGCCCAAGCTCTGGCCGATCCCTTGCCTGGCCCGATCGAGGAACTCCTGCGTCACGTCTCGCAGGACGACCTCGTAGCCCGACACGGCCGCCACCTGAGCTATCCCGGCCCCCATCTGTCCACCGCCAACGACGCCAATCTTCTTGAAGCTCATTTCGACTCCTCCTTCAGCGAGAGGATAGCGAAAGGTGGAAGTCAGAGTCCAATCGGTGAGTCCGAATCAAAGCCCTGTAGGCCGGACTCTCCGGATCTCGGAGTGTGCACTCCGGCATTCGGTGAGTCCAGCTTCGCCGTAACCGCCAATCCCCCCATCAACACTGAATTACTCTGCACTGGTACGCCTCGTGCATCCAGGACGCCGGCCGCAACGGTCCGGAAGAATGGAGGTACGGCGGATGAGGGAGTTCAGACAGGCAAGTCCGAGGAGTCGCCTGAGGAGGCCGCAGCCAACGCTGGAAGCGCCATGCCTGGTAGATCTGGGGGAGGCCCGGTTCTCGGCGACCTACGAGGAGGCTCGGCGCCTCTCCCGGCTGCCCGGGCTGGCCCTGGTCGTTGACGAGATCCGCGGGACGGTCACAACGGGCCCCGAGAGAGTCATCGACAGCCGGCAGCATGAGACACCAGTGCGGCTGCTCGGAGCCCTGCTGGACTCCCCGGGAGAAGCGGTCCCGAGGGATGTGCTCTTTCGATCTGTGTGGGGAACGGCGTTTAGTAGCTCCATGCACCGGTCCAGGCTGGACTTCACCCTGCACCGGCTCCGAAGACTGCTGGGATCAACATGCCCGGGCCGTCCTGGAGTCCGGACAACGGAGGCGGGAATTCTGATCGAGTTGAGGGGCCGGAGCTTGCGGATTCGGCGAGATGGACCGGGACGAAGGTGGTCCGGGGAGCCGGCAGAACAGATGGTACTGAGACTCTTGCGGGAAAGAGGCAGGGTGACGAATCGTGAACTGCGGGAGGAGTCAGGGCAGTCCCGGGCCTCGGCGGGTAGAACACTGGAGAGTCTGACCCGGGCGGGAGCGATCCTCCGGCGGGGCCAGGGGCGGTCGGTCTCCTATGTGAGAGGGAGCGCCTCGGCCCGAGCGCCAGGGAGCATGTCCCGTAGGGGGTCCCCTGGCCTATTCCGGATCCGTTCGCCCCACTATGGATGCGGGCATCCATAGTAGACGATATGGCCGCCCGCTCCATTCATCCCCTTCGGCGTAGCTCAGGACATGCTTCGACAGGCTCAGGACGAACGGATCGGGAAAACTCGGCCATTCAGTCGTCCTGGATGCGGGCATCCATAGTAGGACGAACGGATCG
>JAJFLN010000582.1 GCA_021772705.1 Candidatus Cloacimonadota bacterium
GGAAAAGCTGCGCGAACTGGCCAAGGCCAAAACGCCGAAGCAAGCGCCTGTGGGCCCCTCGACAAGCTCGGGACGAACGGATCCGGAATAGGCCAGGGGACCCCCTGGGTGACATGCACCCTGTGGTGATTCCGAGATTCCACTGGGTTTCCGTTCAGGCCGGAGTGGCAAATGTCGTTGATGGCCGGTAGTCTCTCGGGAGACGATGACTGAACCGAGACCTGCCCTCGGGAGGCCCGCAGACCCCGGAAGCCGATTCACCAACTGGAACACAACGCCGGGGGAAAAGACTGAGGAGTATCCCATGAGCCAGAACGTGGAGATCAAGGTCAGACTGCAATATCTGAACGAGACCCGGAGCCGGGCCCGGGCCCTCGGCGCTGTGCCGACGTCCACGGACGAGCAGACCGACGTCTACTACGCCGTCAACTCTTCAGGTGCCGAGCGAATCAAGCTGCGAACCGTGCCGGGGAAGGACCCGGAGTTGATTCGCTACCACCGGAGTGAGGACAGCTCGGTTCGGACCAGCGACTACACCCTGATTCGCGGAGCCGAAGCGATGCGTGAAGCCCGGGAGTACGAGCGAAAGGCGGCGCCAGAGGTGGTGGTCCGGAAGAGCCGGGAGATCCTCCTGCTGGAGAACGTCCGGATTCATCTGGATCAGGTCGACGGACTCGGCTGCTTTCTGGAACTGGAAGCGGTGGTGGACTCGACCCACGATCCCGCCACTTGCCGGCAACAGGTGGCGGATCTCATCGTGTCACTCTCCCTGCCCAGGGAGGGCATGGTCGCTGCTTCCTATTCCGACCTCTTGCTGGCCCGCAGCCCTTGATCCGGGGTGCGGAGCAGGCCCCGGCTTCGGTCAGCAAGCCGGGGCCTTCTCTCTGACAGCCGCTACTTCTGGGGGTCTTCGGTCCCCTTGACGGCCATGTCCACGCTGCCGTGGACTTCACAGGCGATGCCATTGCCACTCTTGTCGTCGAAGTAGTAATTGAGCTCGCTGTCTTCGCCCTGGCCCGGGTCTTGAGGGATGGACCGAAGGTAACCCTCCTCCTTCAGTTCGTCCAGGAGTTCGCCGTCCAGGGGGGTGTCCACCTCGGCATCCTGGTCGAGTTCGTACATCTCGATGGCACCGGCCAGCACCTTCTGATTCGCATAGCACGCCCGGAACATGGCCCGTTTGGCCTGGGCGGAAGTCTCGTTTCGAACCGCTGCGGATGCCTGTCCCGTGGACATCGGCACTGACATGGCTGCGCCGCCCCCGGCCAGACTGCCGGGAATAGTTCCGTCGATGCTGCCGTGGGCCTTGCAAGCCATACCGGGCCCGTCGTCGCCGGTGAACTGGTAATTCGACCAGGTTCCGTCCCCCTGCCCCGGATCGTTGGGGATGGCCATCAAGTAGCCTTCCTTCTTCAACTTCTCCAGAAATTCCTTATCCAGGGTCTCCACGTTGGTGTTGTAGTCCAGGTTGTACATCTCCGTGGCGCCCATCAGAACCTTCTGGTTGGCGAAGCAGGCACGCTTGTTCGCCTTGAGACGGGCAGCCCGGAAGTTCGGAATGGCGATGGCCGCGGCCACTCCCGCCAGGGCCACCACGCCTGTGGAACCCAGGTTCGGCAGCGCCTCGCGCTTCAGAGTGAGTCGAAGAACATCGCCATCGGGGGCGAGGGTCAGATTGTCGAACAGGTCCTTGGCGCCCCGGTAGGAGGCCTTGGCATCGATTCGCTGCAGGTCCAGGATGTCCAGGAGCCTCTCCGGGTCCGCCGACGCGGCGGCAGCCTTGGCCTCCAGACTGGTGAGGAGCATCTTGGCCAGGCCGTTGACCTGGGCTGCCAGGGGCTCGGCCATGTTCGGCTGCTGGAACTTCAAGCGGAGTCCCACCACGTCATCGTCCATGCCGACAGAGAAGGACGCCGCTGCAGTAAGCATCTGCATGGGCGGCGACAGGGTACCCGGCGACAGACGGATGCGGCCCGACAGGAGAACGACAGGGTTCTTTGATACCGCTCCGGCAGCACTGGCGGCCAGGGTCTGGTCCTTCTCGTTCTTGCGCGACGTATCGAGCTCGGTGATGGTGTTCTTGGTGCCGAAGTAGATGCCATCCTTGACGACCTTGAATCCCAGTTCGCCCAGGGTCCCTCCGTCCTCGCCCTCGAACTGGATCGGGTAGGTTCCCTTGCCCTCCTTCTTCAGAGCCGCCAGAACGGGTCGCGGGTCTGCCGACATTTCGGCGAAGATCAGAAAGGACTCCGGCGGACGCTTTCCTTCGGGATAGACCGAGGCCGCCGTCAGGGTCTGAAGATGCTTCAGAGGATTGAGCCCCGTCTTCTTCTCGAAGAGGTCACACTGCTCAATGAGAACCTTCTTGTAAGATTCACCGAAGGGAAGGGAGTCGAGAATGAACGTATCCTTGCCCCCATCGACCCGGACGTACAGAGCGGCCTCGGCCTCCCCGGGATAGGCTGCGGCGACCCGGGCGATGGACGCCGGAACCTCAGCGGCCGTGAGGCCCCCGGACAGCACGGCCATCGCCACGAATCCAAGAAGTAGACAGCTCTTCATTCGTCCCCTGGGGATGATCATCTTCGACTCTCCTCCGGACCATCGCGGTCCCGCTGGTGTTGCCTGGGCATCGGAGCTCCGGGCAGGTTCCTGTCACTGCCTGTCTCCAGGCAGACCGGCAGGCAACCCCCCCGGCTGAGCCAGTCTAGGAGGCTGAGAGGCAGAATTCAATGCAGACGGATGGAGCCGGGGGTACAGCTTTCTCGTGATCTTGCGCTGGAGCAAGCTCCCCCCCGTTCGCCCCGAGCCTGTCGAGGGGCCTGCAGAGATCCGGGGACACACGACTGGACCCGAACTCGCCAGGCGAACCTGCTGGGTCGGGTGACCTCTCGGAGTTCGGGTCCAGTCGTGTGTCCCGAAAGCGGCGGGAGACCGCCGAGGTGTAGCGAGTGAAAGTCTTGCACAGTGAAGGTTTAGCGAACCGCGCTGACCCCGAGTCATGCGGCGGCGGTC
>JAJFLN010000583.1 GCA_021772705.1 Candidatus Cloacimonadota bacterium
CCAGCTCGGTCCGGAAACTGCTGGAGCTGCTCCAGGAGGCAGCCATCCGGTTCCTCCAGGGCATGGACGACAACGGTCCCCTGCCTGATGACCGGG
Organism: Candidatus Cloacimonadota bacterium; assembly: GCA_021772705.1. GTDB lineage: Bacteria > Muiribacteriota > UBA6191 > JACPRK01 > JACPRK01 > OFTM100. The sequence continues at coordinate 97 of JAJFLN010000583.1, forward strand.
TGGGTATGGTCCTCTTCAGTGGATTCCCAAACCTGAAGAAGACCGAGATGTTGCCTGCCTCGACGAACAAGGACGAGGCCATCGCCTTCGCCCAGGAGTACCTGACCCGGACCGCCGGAGGGACTCCCCTGAGGATCGCCTGGAACCTGGCCATCAGGGACGTGTCCGACACGGACTACCCGGCCCGGGGCGTCCTGATGCTGACGGACGGCAAGAACTTCCCGAGACCGAGCGGGCCCAGCTTCCAGAGCGTCAAGGACGCCGCCGTCTCCAACGACCTGCCCGTGTTCAACTTCGCCTTCGTCAAGATCTCCCGGGACGGCAAGCGGGTGGGCAGCAACACTCGAGACGACCGGATGATCGAGCTGAGCGACGTGACGGGTGGCGCCTTCTTCAAGCCCAAGCCGCCCTTCCCGGTGGTCCCGGTGCTGCCGGCAGAGCCCGCGGACCCCGCGGACCCCGCCTCCCTCGACACAGCGGAGACCCTCCAGTACATCCGGGAGGTCCTGGGTCTGGTGAAGAACCTGCTGGCCGGAGATCCCGACGCCAGCTTCGACACGTTCTCTCCCATCGTCAACCAGCTCGTGGAGCCCGATGTGAGTTCCCAGGCAGAGTTCGAAGCCCTGGATCTGAACGACGACGCCACCCTCCAGGATAGCGCCGACACATTGAGCTACAACGACCTGCAGCTGGTCAGCCAGGCACTGGAGGACAACACGGAAACCACCGTCAGCGATGAGGACCTGCGAATCTTCTACGTGGACCAGACAGAGAACATGTTTACCAAGGTTCGAACGTCGTTGAAGACTCGATACAGGCTGACCTACCGCTCCCAAGATGTGGAGTTCAACGGTGCGCCGAGGGACGTGCTGCTCTCCGTGTCCTATCAGACGGCGGACAACTTCGTACCCGTGAATCTGACGGGCCAGACCGTGGGAAGGTACGTGACGCCCCTGCTGGCGCCGGAGGATCAGCCAGCGGAGCTGCAGACGTCCCTGAATCCTTCCGCTCCGCTGGCGGCGCAGCTCTTCGGCGGCGCTCCTCCTCCCAGGGGCGGCAGCTGGGCCGGTCCGGCCCGGCTCACCTACAAGGTCGATCTGATGACCCTCGACGAATCGGGAAGGCCCATCGCCCTGGCAGGGCGGGATCAAGAGGGCAACGTCACCCTCTCCGACGCCCCGGGCAGTCCCGTCGCTTCCTTCAGTGACAAGGACCGGGAAGCGGTAGGGATCTACCTGAGCCACATCGATCTGGAAGCTCAACCTGACCTGGCCTCGGGACTGCTGACGGTCCGGTTGACGGCCCGGACTCCGACTTGCAAGCGGGACCCGGATCAGCCGGACTCGGCGCCTCTTGCCAACGACGACGCCGCCGGATTCCGGAAGCTGCTCTGGTATCGCATCGACGCCTCCCTTGCCCGAACCTATGACTATGTCCTGAAGGTGCCGAACAACGATGGATCGGCAGGCACGGACACACCGGCCAGGGACGACGTGGCGCAGCAGTTGCCGCTCCTGATCGCCTATGTGGTGGATCGAACCCCGCCCTCTCTCGGACTCTACCTCGCCCCGCAGCGCAACTCGGCCCTGAACCGGATCGAGCTGCTCGACCGGCCCGTCGACTCCCCGTCGGACCCGAAGGAACAGACAGCGGAGCTCACTGGCGGCGCCTGGATCATGACCCAGGATCAGGCTCTGTCGGACTCACCCAATCAGGGCCCTCTGGAGTTTCCCCTTTCCGTGGGGGGCAAGACCGTGGAGGGCTTCTTCATCGCCGAGGATGTGAGGTTGAACTTGGACCTGCTGGCCCGGGACAACTACGACCACGCTGACGACCATACCTACCTGGACGAGGGAGGTCAGGCGGCTCCACCTCACCACGAGTTCCGGCAAGGAGATCCGGGCTCCCGGGAGGGCCGAAACCGGCAGGCCCCCTTCCTGCCTCGGGTCAACATGGCCGAGATGGACTCTCGTTCCGGCGTGACTCTCATCCTGGATGAGAACGGCAGCCGAAGCGAGCTCTCGGACACGGTCATCTTCCGGGCACCCAACTTGCCTGGCGGCGATCCCATCCACATAGAAGCCCGAGGCCGCGACGCCTCAGGCAACGTCTCCATCCTCCGATTGCCAGTCTACGTCTTCCCCGTCGGCCTCGACTTTCGCCAGGTCGACTTCACCAGCAAACGCGACCGGCGCTAACCCCAATGCCGGTGAGATAAGACGGATTTTGTTGTAGTGGAGCTCAGCCCCACACCCCGTTGGGGGAGCCCGCTCCCCCAAACCCCCAATTGGACTGGTGGGACTGAGAGTGCTGATGAACACTTGAATGACACACGAAAACTTGACCTGTTCATCGGGGTCCAATGGCCCCTGGCGGGAGTTCGAGGGCAGAGCCCTCGTTTTCAAACATTCCTTCCACTAATTCATGGGCATTGGGCATTGGGCTTACGGGCTACGGGCCTCGGGCTACGGGCTAC